>JAIPEJ010000061.1 GCA_021737225.1 Desulfobacteraceae bacterium | reverse complement strand
CGCCGCGGTATCCGAGGCCGGCGGCCTGGGCACCCTCGGCCCCAATTCCGGGGCCGACAGCATCGAGCCGGACCCGGACAAAACCGCAGAGCGCATGCGCGAGCAGATCCAAAAGGTTCGCTCCCGGACTGACAAACCCTTTGCCGTCAACGTGGTGGTGGGATTCGGCGAGGACCTGAAATATTCCCAAAAAATCGTGGAAGTGCTCACAGAAGAAAAGGTCCCGGTTGCCATCGTGTCCGTGGGCCGGCCAGACACCTACACCGAGACACTTAAAAAAGCCGGCATCAAGGTGCTCCACGCCATCTCCACGGCCCGGCATGCTCAGAAAGCCCAGCAGGCCGGCGTGGACGGGGTGATCTGCGAAGGCTACGAGGCCGGCGGGCACAAGGGATTTACCGAACTCACCACATTCGTGCTCACCCCCATGGTGGCAGACGCCGTGGACATTCCCGTGGTCACCGGCGGCGGCATCGGCGATGCCCGGGGTGTGCTGGCCGCCCTGGCCCTGGGCGCAGACGGCATTTACATGGGCTCGCGCTTTATGGCCACACAGGAGTCTGAAAGCCACGATAACGTCAAGCAGGCGATTGTCAGCGCCAAAGACGCCTGCACGATCTCGCTTGACAAACAGTTCATGATCGCCCGGGACCTGAACAACACGTTTGCGGAACAATTCCGGGAAATGCGCAAGTCCGGCGCCACCCTCGAAGATCTAGGCAAATACCTGGATGAACACGGCCAGTACCATGCCCAGCACCTCGGCCGGGCACAAGACGCGGAAATCTGCTGCGGCCAGGTTGCCGGGCTCATCAATGACACGCCCCCGGCCGGCGAGCTGCTGCGCTCGGTGATCGCAGACCTGGGAAACCGCTTTGCCGAACTTGAAAAACAGATCCGGCAGTTTACCGGAAGCCCGTAAAAACCGGGATCGATCGATTTTTCACAATTAAAACAGCTCGTCGAAAAACACCTGCATGTGCTGCCAGGACCGCCTGTCTGCAGACTCGCTGTATGCAACCCCGTCAATGCCGGCAGCGTCTGCACCCGGATTGGTGAAACTGTGCACGGCCCCGCCGTACATGACCATCTGCCAGTCAATGCCGGATTCTTCCATGGCCGAGATATATCCGGGGATGCTTGATTTTTTGGTCATCGGGTCTGATGCACCGTGGCATATGAGGATTTTTGCCGTGTCCCCGCCCGCGGCCTCCTCCGGCGGCGCAATAAGAGAACCGTGAAAACTCACCACGCCCAGAACATCCGCCCCGGCATAGGCCAACTGCTGCACCGTGGAGCCGCCGAAACAATAACCCACAGCGGCAATGCGGCTTTTGTCCGTGCGCCGGTCTTTGCGCAGCACTTCCAGCCCGGCAAGCGCCCGTTTCCGCCAGGATTCAATATTGCCGGTCACTTTTTTTGACCATTCAGAGGCCTCTTCCGGATGCTCCGTGGCTTTTCCCTTGCCGTACATGTCCAGGGCAAAGGCATTATACCCCAGGGCTGCGAGCTTTTCAGCCTGCTTTCTGGCAAAATCATTCAACCCCCACCATTCATGCACCACCAACACCCCGGGACGCCTGCCCGCAAACGCATCATCCCGGGCCAGATAGCCTTCAAGCTGTTTTCCGCCGTGCTCATACGAAATTGTTTCGGTTACCACTCCGCACAACACCGTTGACGGAATCCAAACCAAAACCATCACCAGGAAAATCATCATTTTCATCCGCATCTTTTTCTCCTCGGCTTTGAATGTTTCCGGCCGCAACAGACAGCCGCCGGTTTTTTTGTGAGCAAATCGGAATACTGTTAAAAATAAACCCGACCCACGATAAAAGCCACGGGTCTTTCCTTTACAAACAATCAATTATCTGTAAAATTGGAATTTTCCGAGAAACCCTTACTATCCGAAGTCATATCCGCATGGAAAAATCCCGGGTCAAACAGCTTTTCCTGAATCTCAATGTGTTGAAATCCGGCGGCCGGCATACCCCGCACAAGCCCTTTTAATAAGGATTTTCAGGGTCAAAATCCCCCTCCCATCGAAAATGCAAAATTTCTGCTAATGGATTTATACAAGGTGCATGATTCGCATATTAAGAACAATTTGCCCGTCCCCTTCCCCCGCTCCTACTGGGTCATACCCGGGCTATTTCTGGCAGGGGAGTATCCCGGGGCACCGGAGCCGGATGCGGCAAGGCAGAAGCTCGGCAGGCTGATTGATGCGGGGATCAGGCAGATCATCAATCTGATGGAGACTGATGAGACCGATCATGACGGCCTGCTGTTTGATTCCTATGAAGAAAGGCTGGTGGCGCTGGCAGAAGAAAAAGGCGTGGAAGTCGGGGTGCGGCGGTTTCCGATTGTTGACCGGCGGTTTCCAACACCGGAGACAATGGCTGAAATCCTGGATTTTATTGATGAGAATATTGAAAACCGGATTCCGGTGTATGTGCACTGCTGGGGCGGCATCGGCAGGACCGGCACGGTGGTGGGATGTTTTCTGATCCGGCACGGACTGGCCAGCGGGGAAACCGTGCTTGAGAAAATCGCCGGCCTGCGAAAGCGGGATCCGGAACGGCACCGGGTTTCACCGGAAACCCCGATTCAAAGAGAATTTCTCCGGCGGTGGCATAAACATGAGTCCGGCAGCCAAACCGGGTAAAATGTCACATTCAAACCAGTCTGCTTGTCACACAGGAGGTTCTTGACAGAATTTACCTGCTGAATCAAGCGGATGAATTTTTTCCAGTTCGTGTTGATGAAGTTTTTCCTCTTCCCAGAGATCCCGTTCATGCTGAGCATTAAGCCAGAATTCCGGCGAGTTGCCGAAAAGCCGGGACAGACGCAGGGCCATTAGCGAGGTTACAGACCTTTTTTCTCTTACAAGCTCATTCACCGTTTGCCGTGAAACGCCTAAAGCTTTGGATAGAGAGGCCCTCGTCAGCCGAAAATCCGGCATGAAATCCTCCCTTAACACTTCGCCGGGATGCGTCGGGGCAATTTCCCGCCTTACCGTGTTTGCGACTGCCATATGATCCTCCTTAGTGGTAATCCGTGATTTGTACATCAAAGGCATCCCCGTTGACAAAACGAAAACAGATTCGCCACTGGTCGTTTATGGCAATTGCATATTGCCCTTGTCTTTGTCCCTTGAGCGCATGTAATCGATTGCTTGGGGGTACCTTGAGGTCATTTATAGTTTCTGCCCAGTGGATGTATTCTAAACGCCGAACCGCCCGCCGGACCAAGTCCGGCGGAAGACGTTTTGATCTGCCTTTAACGAAAACCTGGTGTGTTTCTTTATCGGCAAATGTCCTTATCATAACATGATTATAATTTGTCACGTGACAGTTGTCAAATTCCAAATTTATCCACTGAGTATTCATTTTATGGAAAGCCCTAGTTTAACCCGGGATTTCCACAAAATAAATGATAGCGGTCAAGAACTTTATATAAATGCTGCGGATGCCGACGGGTTATCCTGTACGCCGTTGCTCTCCGCCCCATTCCTGTTCGCGCAGCTTGTATTTCTGGATCTTGCCGGTAGCGGTCTTGGGCAGCTCGCCGAATACCACCTGCTTGGGCGCCTTGAACCGGGCCAGGTTCTGCTTGCAAAATGCGATGATATCTTCTGCGGTGGCTTCCGCGCCGGGCCGGGGGGTGATATATGCCTTTGGCACTTCGCCCCACTTGGGATCCGGGGCCGAGACCACGGCCACTTCCATGACTGCCGGGTGCTGGTAAATGGTGTTTTCAAGCTCCACGGTGGAGATGTTTTCCCCGCCGGAAATGATAATGTCCTTTTTCCGGTCCATGATCTGGATGTAGCCGTCCGGGTGCATCACCGCCAGGTCCCCGCTGTGAAACCATCCGCCGGCAAATGCCTCGCTGGTGGCCCTCGGGTCCTTGTAATATCCCAGCATCACGTTGTTGCCGCGCATGACGATCTCGCCGATGGTCTGGCCGTCGCGGGGCACCGGGGTCATGGAATTGGGGTCCACCACGTCCATGTGCACGGAATGGATGTAGGGCACGCCCTGGCGGGCCTTTATTTTCGCCTTTTGCTCGGGCGGCAGCGCCTGCCACTCATCACGCCACTTGCATATGGAATGCGGTCCGAAGACTTCGGTGAGCCCGTAGGTCTGAGTGATATTGGCACCCACCTGCTCCATGTTCAAAATCACCTGCGGGGCCGGGGGCGCGCCCGCGGTCATGATCTCCAGGTGATGGTCGAGCTTGATATTGTTATTGACGGCATATTCCGAAAGCCCGATCAAAACCGTGGGCGCGGCGCATAGGTGCGTGATCTGTTCTGTGTGGATCATCGTGTAAATGGTTTCCGGTTCCACCTTGCGCAGACAAACGTGCGTGGCCCCGGCCGCTATCACGGCCCATGGAAAGCACCACCCGTTGCAGTGAAACATCGGCAGGGTCCACAGATAATTGGAATCCTGCGTGAGCCCGAATTCGATGAGCTCGCCCATGGCGTTTAAATACGCCCCGCGGTGGTGATACATCACGCCCTTTGGCGAGCCGGTGGTGCCGCTGGTGTAATTGATGGTGGCCACTTCCAGTTCGTCTTCCACGAGAAAGGGGGCCTCTCTGCCGGCACCTGTTTCCAGAAAGGCCTCGTAGTCCGTTCCGGGCAGGGGCATGTCATAGCTGACATCGCAGATGTTAACGATCCGCCGGACATGGGGCAGGTCTTCTTTGACCGACTCGATCCGGTCGGCAAACTCGTTGTCCACGAACACGATCTGCGACTCCGAGTGGTTGATGATGTAGCCCACCTCTTTTGGCGAAAGCCGGATGTTTACCGCCACCAGAGCGGCGCCGATCATGGGCACGGCAAAGTGGGCCTCGAGCATGGCCGGGGTGTTCGGGCTGATAAAGGCGACCTTGTCGCCTTTTTTGATGCCGGCTTCTGCCAGGGCCGCGGCCAGGCGGTGCACCCGGGCGTGAAATTCCGAATAGGTACGGCGGATGCTGCCGTGGACAACAGCAATGTTGTCCGGATAAACGCTTGCACTTCGCTCCAGAAACCGGATCGGGGTGAGTACGTCGTAATTCACGGATGTCATGAAATCGCCTCCTTGATTGACTGGTACAGGGGGCGGGCTGAAGCTTGCCCCTCATTTCGGGCTTACCGAATCAAGAAGCATGCCATGAATTGTGATATCAGCCTAACATTCCGGGATAATGAATGATATGCACAGGCCGGGGTTAAATGGCAGGGAGTTTACAAAACAAGGCAGGCGGGGTCAAAAGGCCCCGAATATAAAAAAAGAACATATAATTTTTTGATTTTGTGATTGAAATTAATCATGGGGTCATTTGACCCCGCAATCGGGCTATTCGAGCCCGTGCTGCCGGATCTTTTTAAACAGGGTGCGCCGGTTGATGCCCAGGGCCGCGGCAGTGTCCGCCCTGCGCCACCGGTGTTTTTCCAGTGCCGCGACAATGACCCGTTTTTCAAAATCCAGCAGACGCTGCCGGAGGTCGCCGGCCGGTTCCGGGGCTTCAGGCACAAGGCTTTGCGCGGGGCTTTCGGGCAGTGCCGCCCCGGGGAGTTCAAACCGGTTGACGCTGACGTACCTGTGGATCACGTTTTGCAGCTCGCGCACGTTTCCCGGCCACTGGTGGGCGTACACGGCATCGAGGATCGCCCCGGTCAGCGGCGGCACCGGATCCGCGCCGGCATACTGGTGCAGGAAATGATCCACAAGCAGGGGCAGGTCCTCTTTTCTGTGGCGCAGCGGGGGCATGTAAACGGGAATTACATGCAGGCGGAAAAAAAAGTCCTCCCGCATCCGGCCTTCTTTGACCAGGGTGCCGGGCTCGCGGTTAGTTGCGGCAATGATGCGGATATCCGGCTGGCAGATTTCGCTTCCGCCCACCGGGGAAAAGCCCTTGCCGTCTATGACGCGCAGCAGCTTGACCTGCATGGCAGGTGAGATCTCGCCGATTTCGTCGAGAAACAGCGTGCCCCCGTCGGCCTGATGCAGGCGGCCGGCCCGTTCCCGGTCCGCGCCCGTAAAGGCGCCTTTTTTGTGCCCGAAAAATTCGCTTTCCAGCAGGTTTTCCGGGATGGCCCCGCAGTTGACCACCACAAAGGGACCGTTTGCCCGCTGCCCGAAATTGTGGATTTCCTGGGCGGCCAGCTCCTTGCCCGTGCCGGACTCGCCGTAGATGATCACGTTGGCCCGGCTGGCTGCCGCGTGCACGATATTTTCATAAAGTGCCTGCATTTCCGGGCTTTTGCCGATAATGGCGCCGAACCGGAAACGCTCTCCCATTCCGGATCTGAGGCTGAGATTTTCCTGCCGGAACCGGTCTGCCTGCTCGGCCAGGGCCTGCTCTGCCTGTTTCCGCTCTGTGATGTCAATCATCAGGGTTTCGATGGTTGACAAATCGCCGTCCGGCTCACTGCCCGACCGGGTTACCGCGTAATACCACCTGCTGTCCAGATCGCTTTGAAACTCCCGCCGCACGGGACTGCCCCCGGATGCCGCGCTGACCGGACAGTCCGTACACGGGGTGTTGCGTCCGAAGAAAACCGCGTAACAAAGTTCGCCGGCAGCGTCATGGCCGAGCTTTTCAGCCATGTTCCGGTTGAGAAAAACGATCCGGTAATCCCGGCTCACCGCATAAATCAGCCCGCCTGCGGCTTCAATCACGCCGTTTAAGGCTGCCTGGCTTTTTTCCAGCTCGCGCTGGGCGGCCTTGAGCGCGGTGATATCCATGAACGAGGCAATGGACCGGATGCCGTCGCCGAGCAGGGCCACCTTGAGCCAAATCTCGCGCACCTGCCCGGAACGGTTTGTCACCCGGCACTCGTACTCATCCGGCACCTTCTCATCGCCCTGCCTGCGGCCGCGGTGGTAGGAGATCATTTTCTCCAGGTCCCCGGGGACGATAAATTCGCTCCATTTCATCTTCCCCTCGATATCCTCGCGCGGAAATCCGCTTAATTTCGCAAATTCCACGTTTGCCATGGCAATGGTCATGTCGGGCTCGATGATAATGGAGGCCGCCCCGGATTTTTCAAAAACCTGGCGGTACCATTGGCGTACAGAATCCGGAGGTCTTGATCTTCGTGTCATAATTCTGTATAGATCAGATGCTTTGACATTTTTCAACACCCTGTAAAAAATACGGCTGCATACAATGTTCAGACCGAAGCAGGGGCGAAGTGAATTTCATTTTAATGCGTTTTTACGAAACCATCAACAAATACGCAAGGTGCCCCCGGAATTTGAAAGACGCAATGACACGGGCCAATCGTTTTTTCGCAAAATCATTGATGATTTTGCTGCTCATCTGCTTTGCCGCCGGCTGCGGCGCAGACCGGTTCTTTCTGCAGAAAAAGGACCTGTCCGCGCTCAGCGATAAGGCGGCGCGCCTGGAGCAAAAAGCGGAACTTGAAGCCGAAAGGAGCAAGCGGCTGCTGGCGCAATACGAAAAACAGCAGCAAATGCTGGCCGCATCCATGGAGCAAAGCCTCCTTTCCTTCCGGGTTCTCGAAGAGCAGATACAGCAAGCGCACGCGGATCTCTCCCGGAAGCTGGAAACACTTCAACCCCCGGAGCCGGAGCCCGCAAACCGTAAATATCCGGAAGCCAGCGGGACGGACAAGCTTCTGATCGGCAGGATCGAGAGAGTCCGCCTTACGCCCCCTGAACACGTTTTCCGCGCACGAATTGATACCGGGGCCACCACCTCCTCGCTGGACGCCCGGGATATCGAAACATTTGAACGCGACGGCAGTCCCTGGGTCAGATTTCACCTCAAGGACGCGGAGGAAGATTCGTTATACGAGATTGAAAAGCCCGTGGTCAGACATGCCAGAATTCTTCAGGCATCAGACATGGAGGCCGAACGGCGGCCGGTGGTCAAGCTGCAGTGCCAGATCGGCCGGATCAAAATAATCGAGGAGTTCACCCTGGAGGGCCGGGCGCACATGGACTACAAGGTGTTGATCGGAAGAAATATCCTGCAGGACCTCATGGTGGTGGATGTGGCACAGAAATACATCGCGCCGCTGCCGAAACCAGACGACAACGGAAAAGCCGCACAATGAAGTCCAGATCCGCCTTTTACCTGGTCATTCTGGCCCTGATCATCGCGGGGCTCGGTTTTGCCTGGCTCAGGCACACAGACTTGAACATCCCGCTGAAGCCGGACCGGGAAAGACCGGTCTGGCTGATTGAAGCGCGGATTGACTTTTATGCCGCACAAGAGCCGATCCGGGTGAGCCTGGACCTGCCAGGCAACCCGCCGGGCTACAGGCAGGTCTCTGAAAAGGCGGCTTCCACGGGTTACGGCTTTTCCATCGTGGAGCGTCCGGGCGGCCGGAGGGCGGTGTGGACCCGGCGCAGTGCCCGTGGCGGACAGACCCTGTACTACAAGGTACAGATGATTGCCGATGCGGATGCCGGCCATGAACGTGTCAGCAAGGAAAAGCCCGAGCCGAAAACGATTTACTGGAGCGGGCTCCAGAGCACTGCCGCGCATCAGCTCGTGGAAGAGGCCCATGAAAAATCCAGCACTCCCGCCAGTTTCGCCCGGGAACTGGCAAAGCAGCTGACGGCACCGAAACCCGACCAGAATGCGTCCCTGCTTTTAAGCGAATACGATCTTCCCACCCTTCTCATGCGCCTGCTCAACCAAGCCGGCATCCCGGCGCGCGTATCCATGGGACTGGAACTTCAGGATGCCCGCAGGTATCAGCCCTTAAAACCCATCCTGGAAATTTTTGACCGGGATCAATGGGTGCCCGTGGACCCGGAAACGGGCGCACACGGCCTGCCTGAGAACATGCTGTTATGGCACCGGGGCGGCAAATCCCTGCTGGATGTCAGCGGCGGCAGCAGCTCCGAGATCCATTTTTCCATGATCCGTCAGACCATGCCGGCAATGGACCTGGCACGGCTTCAGCTCGACGCGGGCGGGCTTTCCCGGCTGAGCCTGTATTCCCTGCCGATCGAGGAGCAAAGCGTGTTCAAGCTGCTGCTCCTGCTGCCGGTAGGCGCCCTGATCGTGACCTTCATGCGCATCATAATCGGGGTGCGCACTTCCGGTACCTTCATGCCGGTGCTCATTGCCCTTTCCTTTCTGCAGACCGAACTGGTCCAGGGATTGTCCGCCTTTATTCTCATTGTCACGCTGGGCCTGATGCTGCGCGGATATTTGTCCAGGCTGAACCTGCTGATGGTGGCCCGGATATCCACCCTGATCGTGCTGGTGATTTTCCTTACCTCCATGATCAGCCTGCTCGGCTATGAGCTGGGCTTCAACCTCGGGCTGACCATTACGTTTTTTCCCATGATCATCATTGCCTGGACCATTGAGCGCATGAGCATCCTGTGGGAGGAGGAAGGCAGCCGGGAGGTGTTCATCCAGGGACTCGGCAGCCTGTGCGTGGCGATTTTGTCCTACATGTGCATGCAAAACGAGATTGTGCGGCATTTAACCTTCAATTTCCCGGAAATCCACCTGGTGCTCCTGGCTTTTATCCTCTTGATGGGACAGTATACCGGGTACAAGTTAACAGAACTCAAACGCTTCGGGGTGATGAGAGGCAGCCGCTGATATGTGGATTTTTCCCTTTGCCTTGCGCAAACAGGGCTTTCTGGGCATGAACCGCCGCAACGTGGACTACGTGAGCCGGTACAACTCGCGCAGCCGCTATCCGCTGGTGGACAACAAGCTGAAAACCAAGCTGCTGGCCGAGAAATTCAGCCTGTCCATGCCTCGGCTGCGGGGCGTTATCCGCTACCAGTATGAAACGGCCGCCTTTGCCGATCTGGTGGAAAACCTGGACGGATTTGCCATAAAACCCGCCAAGGGTACCGGGGGCAAGGGAATCCTGGTGATAAAAGGACGCAGCGGCGACCGGTTCGTGAAATCCTCGGGCAGAACCATCGGCATCGAGGAGATCAAAAGGCACTTGTCCAACATCCTGGCCGGCCTGTATTCCCTTGCGGGCACGCCGGACGTGGCTATTATCGAGGACTTGATCCGGCCTGTTGAGATGTTTGAGCAGCTTTCCTACACGGGTGTCCCGGATATCCGGATTATCGTGTTTAAGGGTTACCCGGTCATGGCCATGATGCGGCTTTCCACCCGGGCCTCGGACGGCAAGGCCAACCTGCACAAGGGTGCCGTGGGCGTGGGCCTGGATATCGCCACCGGCCGGTGCCTGCATGCGGTTCAGTATTCGCGCAGGGTCACCCGGCATCCGGACACCGACCTGGCCCTGGACGCCCTTGCCGTACCAGACTGGCAGAACCTGCTGGTGCTGGCAGCACGCAGCTTTGAGCTCACCCGGCTCGGGTATATCGGTGCGGACCTGGTGGTGGATAAAAACCGCGGGCCGTTTCTGCTGGAGTTAAACGCCCGGCCCGGCCTATCCATCCAGATCGCCAACGGAACGGGCCTGCTGCCGCGCCTGGAAAAAATCGAACAACTGGATCCGGATTTGATACCGGAGGCCGAAAAACGGGTGGCGTTCGCCATGGGCGCCTTTTGTTCGGGGAATTTTTAGGAAGAAACCCCGGAGCTGGCAGCGGCTGACTCCAGGATCTGCCGGATCCGCCCGCGCACCTCTTCGGAGATTTTTTCCGCCGGGCCCTTGTGCTGGTTAACAAGCCGCTGTGTGCGCTGCACGATACGCTCCGGGATGTCATTAAGTGCGTGGGCGGCATAGTAGTCCTGGGATGCCTCGTCGGCAAAGGGCCGGGAAAAGCCGTACTCCGCCCTTTTCTGCTGTGTTTGCTCCACGTTTCGGTAGTCGCCGCCCGGGCAGACGGCCTGGATCTCCTTTCTGGACAGGGTCTTTCGATCTACCAGCACTCCCTTGGCAATGTACTGGCTTTCCGCGATAATCTCGTCTGCCAGCACCAACTGGAAAACCGAACCACACATCCCGGATTCCAGAAACCCGATGTCATGTACCAGGCTGGGGCCGCTTAACATGGCCGAATGAAGGGAAAGGGTTGCCTCCATTGCGGCCTGGGCGTCCATTGCCTTGGCATCGCTGCATCCGCCCGCGGAAAAAACCGGAAGGCCGAGGTATTCGCCCATCTCCGTGAGCCCGGCCTCCAGGCTGGAAAGCTCGGGCGCGCCATAGGCAAAGACCGCTTCGCGCATGTCCAGGATAGACTGGGTCCCGCCGATAATGATGCAGGACCCCGGATTGACCGCCTGGGAGATCACCACGCCGATAAGCGATTCAGCCAGGGTCACGGCAATGTGGGCGGCATGGGTGGCCGGCACGGTCCCGCCGCCGCTGCTGGCAGGGGCGAAAATCTGGGGGATGTTGTTTTCCGCGCAGTACATCACCTTTTCAATGGCGTTAAAATCGCAAACCAACGGGGATATGGGTTCATTGTAAAACAGGTAGTTCGGCTTCTGGCAGAAGGCCTCCGGCCCGCCTGCCATGGCAATGCCGATGTTGTGGATATCCCGGCACTGCTGCCCGGAAGAGGCCCAGGCAATGGGCGGCTTGGCGGAATTCTGGATCATTTCGGAAAACTCGTAAAGCCCTTCCAGGCCATTGGGCGAGTCACTGACCAGGCCCAGGGACATCACGAATCCGATCCCGGGCAGTACGTCGCACAGGCGGGCCACCATGGCCGCATCGCTACAGGTGTATCGCCGGCGTTCGAAAGTAAAAGGATCAATGAAACCGGGGCAGGTGGGACCGGGGCCGAAGTCGGTGTGCCCGTTTTCGATGCGCAGGCCCACTTCCCCCTGCCAGTTATAAATCGTGGAAACCGGGGGCAGGGAGTTCAACGACTTGTTGACCACGTGCGAGGGCATATACACCCGCCGGCCGCGAACGCGGCAGCCGCTTTCAGCCAGCAGCCCGCAGGCCTGCTCGTGTTTGACATCCACGCCGGTATGCTGCAGGATCCGCAGGACCTCGTTGAATATCAGCCGCTTCTGGCCGTCTGAGAGAAACGAAAACCGGATGTGCTGGTTTTCGGTCAGATTGGTTCGGATGCTCATGAAGACCTCCCGCTAAGCATTTCCTTCAGCCATGGCGTGCAGATCGTTGACCACTTCATCTTCCATGGGCGCCCGCTCGTGTTCGTCCATGATTTTCCGGCGTTCTTCTGCGGCCCGGTCCTTCATGGTTTTTTTCCCGGCAGCCGTCCAGTTGTCATACGTGCTCCGGTTGCCCAGGATCGGCCGGAACCAGTTCTGCCAGTGCGTATAGGTATGATCCTGGCTCAGGTATTCACCCCCCGGCCCCACAGATTCGATCAGGTCAATGGCCAGGTATTCTTCGCCCGTGCTGATGCCCTTTCCGATATGCTTGATCATCTCGATGATCTCGTTGCACATGACCATGGCATCCAGGGAGGCCGTGTGCCCGCTGTTGATCAGCCCGGATCCGTAAATCATGTCTGCCCCGGATAAAAAGCCGTAAAACAGGCCGGCGGTGAGATCTGATCCGGCATCCTGGCCGAGGCTGCCGGCATCCGTAATACCCGCCGGATACAGCATGCCCAGGCCCAGCCACTTGGAAATATCCGTGTTTGCGGCCTCGCTCAGAGACATTTCCGGGGCGCCAAAACAGCATCCTTGTCCAGAGGGGTGGGGCACGCTTGTCACCCCGCCCCGGATCAGCGGCATCCCCGGCTTCTGCAGATAAGAAAGCACGGACACCAGCATGGTCTCGGCAAGGATCTGCACCAGCATCCCGGCAATGGTTGCAGGGGCTGTCACCCCGGAAATCACGCGGGATGCGCATACACAGGGAATCTGCTTTTCCGCGCAGAACAAAAGCTTTTCCGCTGCCGTGGCAGACAGGGTCAGGGGGGAGTCGATCTCCAGGTACTCGGCAAAAAGCGGGCCCAGGCGCAGTTCCTCGGCCCCGCCGCAGACCCGGGAACCCATCTGCCACAACCGGTGCAGTTCGTCTGCATCCGCGCTGCACAGCAAAAGGGGCTTTTTCGTGCCCTGCAGCATGGCGATCACATGGGAGAGATTCCAGGACGGGGCATGCTCGGGTGATCGGTTCAAAGGCCCGGTGATAAAATCAAAATTGGGGAGGCCATCCACCAGCCGGGCTGTATTGTAGACCTGCTCATAAACGGACTGCCCGGCTGCGGGCTCATCGCCTGCGGATGCCAGCGGATACACCGGGCCGGCGCCGAAGGAGAGTTCATCCTTCTGCAGCCGGACGTACCACTTGCGGGTTCTGCCGATCAGGGCGATTTTTCCTGGATGCCCGCGCAGGGCGCGTTCCACGAGAACCGCGGGGATGCGCACCAGGTCGCCATCGGTGACCAGTGCCTGGCTGTTTTCAAACAGCTCCAGGGCCTGCCGGCTTTTTACCCGGGCGCCTTCGCTTTCAATGACGCCGAGCGCATCAAAATAGATGCGCTCGATCTCGTCTTCGGACAATACCTGGAAATT
>JAIPEJ010000060.1 GCA_021737225.1 Desulfobacteraceae bacterium | reverse complement strand
ACCGGTAACCATTCACAAGAGGGGGGATACAGTGAAAATCAGGCTTTTACCCGCAATGATTGCAGTTGCGCTTATGATTTCATGTGCAGCTATGGTCCATGCCGAACAAAAGGAGCCGTATCACATCGGCTGCGCCTTTGCCATCACCGGCGGCGCCTCGTGGCTCGGTGAACCCGAGCGAAACACCGCGGAAATGGTCGCCGAGCAGATCAACGAAGCCGGCGGCATCAATGGCCGCGAGCTGGTGCTTCACATCGAGGACACCCAGGGAAGCAACACCCGAGCGATCAACGCCATCAAAAAGCTGATCAAGAAGGAAAACGTGTGCGCCATTATCGGGCCTTCACGCAGCGGCACCAGCCTTGCCGCAATCCCCGTGGTGCAGCAGGCCGAAGTGCCCATGCTGTCCTGTGCGGCTGCTGCAAGCATTACCAATCCGCCGGAACAGCGGAAGTGGGTTTTCAAGATGGGGCAGAACGACAGCGATGCCGCGCGCCGCATTTACGAGCACATGAACCAAAACGGCATTGAAAAAGTGGGGGTCCTCACCGGCACCACTGGATTCGGGGATGCCGGCCGCACGCAGTTGAAAACGCTCAAGGATGAATACGGTATCGAGATCGCCGCGGATGAAACCTATGCGCCCGGGGACACGGACATGACCGCGCAGTTGATCCGAATCCGTAACTCCGGGGCCCAGGCGGTGATCAACTGGTCCATCGTGCCCGCCCAGTCCATCGTGCCCAAGAACATGGACCAGCTCAGGATGGATATGCCGCTGTACCAGAGTCACGGTTTTGCCAATATCAAGTATGCCGAGGCAGCGGGCAAGGCAGCCGAAGGCTCCATTTTTCCGGCGGGCCGGATCATGGCGGCAAAGACCGTTCCCGCGGATCATCCCCAGAAAGAAGTCCTGATGTCCTACAAAGAGGCATACGAGTCCAGGTTCGATGACCAGGTCACAACGTTTGGCGGCCATGCCTATGATGCCATGCACATTATTGCCCGGGCCCTGGAAAAAGTGGGCGACAATCCGGAAAAAATCCGGGATGCCATTGAAGGCATGGAATTTGTGGGAATCGGCGGCGTGTTCAAGTTTTCCGAAAACGATCACTGCGGCCTGGACAAGACCGCTTTTGAAATGATGACCGTCAAAGACGGCAAGTTCGTGGTGCTGGATCAATAGGCAATGGAAATCGGCCTGACAACCGATATGCTCCAGTTCCTGTTCATGGGAATCCAGCGGGGCGCCATATATGCCATGGTGGCCATGGGCTTTAACATGATCTACAATGCCACGGGGATCATCAATTTTGCACAGGGCGAGTTCGTGGTACTTGGGGGCCTGATGATGGTCTCGATGACCATGGCGTTAAATCTTTCCCTGGTATTTGCGTTTATGGTGTCCGTGGCATTTGTCACCGTGGTGGGCATCCTCATGGAGCGCCTGACCATTAACCCGGTCCGGCGGCCCACGGTGCTGCGCCTGATCATCATCACCATCGCGGTCTCCATTCTGCTCAAGGGCGCGGCCATGTGTTTCTGGGGCAAGGGTTCGCACTACATGCGGCATTTCACCGATGCCCCGCCCCTGGAGATCATGGGCGCCTATATCCTGCCGCAGACCCTGTGGATTATCGGTATGCTGGCCTTGGTGGTCATTGGATACGTGGCGTTTTTCAATTACACCATGACCGGAAAATGCATGCGGGCATGTGCCATCAACCGGGACGCGGCCCGCCTGGCCGGCATCAATGACCGCCGGATGGTGATGCTTTCCTTTGCCCTGTCTGCGGCCATTGGCGCCATTGCCGGCATTATCATCACGCCGATCATCCAGATGGATTATGCCCGGGGCGCGCTGCTGGGATTAAAGGGTTTCGGTGCGGCCGTGGTGGGCGGTCTGGGCAATTCCATGGGCGCGGTGGTGGCCGGCCTGCTGCTGGGGATAATCGAGGCCGGTTCCGGCGGATATATTTCCTCGCATTACATGGACGCCATTGCCCTGGTAATCATGCTGGGGGTTTTGTTCGTACGCCCCGGCGGGCTGTTTGGCAGCTCCGAGATGGTTCGGTTAAAAGAATTCTGATATGGCTGCAAGGGACATCATCGGATTTTGCATACTCATTGCCCTGGTGCTGGTAATGCCGCACGCGGTGGGCAATGATTATTATATCGGCGTGCTGATTTTCGCGGCGTTCAACTGCCTGGCCTGCATCGGGTTGTCTTTGCTCATGGGATATGCCGGCCAGATCTCGCTGGGGCACGGGGCGTTTATCGCCATCGGGGCATATGCTTCAGGCCTGCTTACCACCGAACTGGGGTGGTCGCCGTGGACGGCCATGGCCGCCGGGGCTTTTGCGGCCATGGGGATTGCCTTTATCGTTGGCATTCCGGCCCTGCGCTTAAAAGGCCATTATCTGGCCATGGCCACGCTGGGCTTTGCCTCGATCATTCATATTGTGGCCGTGGCTGCAACGGATATCACCGGCGGTCCGGCCGGAGTGCTCAATATTCCAAGGCTCAGCCTTTTCGGATACCGCCTGGATTCGGATACCCGGTATTATTATTTCGCCTGGACGGCAGTGGTGATTGGCCTTTATCTGGCTTTCAACCTGATTCACTCCCGGGTGGGCCGGGGACTGCGGGCGATTCACGGAAGCGAGGACGCCGCAGGCGCAGCCGGCATCAATACGGCTGCATACAAGGTCCAGGTCTTTGTCGTCAGCGCGGCGTACGCTTCAGTCAGCGGCAGTCTGTATGCCTATTACGTCAATTATATCGATCCGGGACCTTTTGATGTCATGCACTCCGTGCTGCTGGTGACCATGGTGGCCGTGGGCGGGCTGCACCATGTCTGGGGCGCGGTGGTGGGTGCGGTGTTGCTTTCCCTGCTGCCGGAAGTGCTTTCCTTTACCGCCGGCTATCTGCAGGTCATCGGCATTCAGTATCGGCCGGACTATGATATTCTGGTATACGGCGGCATATTGCTGGTGATCATGCTGTTTTTACCCGAAGGATTGTTTGCCGGAATGATCGCGGGCGGCAAGTCCGTCTGGAACCTTGTTAAACGGGTGATCCGGGGGAAACAGGTTGTCCGGGAATAATTCCATATTACAGCTCGACGGGCTGCGAAAGGTTTTCGGCGGTGTGGTGGCCCTGGATGGACTTTGCCTTTCAGTGGGGGAAAACACCATTACCTCTGTGATTGGCCCCAACGGCGCGGGCAAAACCACGGTCTTCAACCTGATCACCGGGTACCTGGCCCCCAGCTCGGGTGCCATGATTTATAAAAATACCCGGCTGCAGGGGACAAAACCCCATAAGATCGCATTGCTGGGAATCGGCCGCACCTTTCAGAATGTCCGGACATTTCCGGATATGACCGTTCTGGAAAACGTCATGGTCGGACGGCATGCGCGCTCTCGGGCCGGGGTCACGGTCTCAGCTCTCTTGCCCGCTTTCCTGCGGCCCGAGGAAAAGCGCATCCAGGCCGAAGCCGGAAGCTGGCTGGATTTTGTGGGGCTGGCCGATGCCGCGGACATGCCGGCAGGCTCGCTTCCCCTGGGCAAGCAGCGGATGCTGGAAGTTGCCCGCGCCCTGGCAATAGAACCGGATTTGCTGCTGCTCGATGAACCGGCCTCCGGTTTAAACAGCCGGGAAACCATTGCCATGGGAGATTTGATACACCGGATCCGCGAAAACCGGATCACTGTGATGCTCGTGGAACACGACATGGAACTGGTCATGGAGGTTTCAGACCGGGTGGCGGTGATGAATTTCGGCCGCCTGGTGGCAGAGGGCACGCCCCGCGAGGTCCAGGAGGACCCGGAGGTGATCGCGGCTTATCTCGGGGAATAGGCAAAGCTGATTAATTCGCTAATGGTCTATATGATTTCGGGTGTCGATATAAAAACCACGAAGCACGCGAAGATCACGAAGGTGTGTTTATATAAATTTTTTGCCTTCGAGTGCTTCGTGATCTTCGTGGTTATTCCCCCCATTGTTTAGTAGGGGACGGTAAGGTGCGGATGAGCGCAAAAGGATTGAATTAGGCAGCCATGCTTCGTCTGGTAAATGTAAACAGCCATTACGGCCTTGTGCGCGTGCTGAAAAACGTTTCCATGCACGTGGGCCAAGGCGAGATCGTTACCCTTATCGGGGCCAACGGCGCTGGCAAGACCACCACCTTGCGTACCATCAGCGGGCTGCACCCGGTAAAAGCGGGCCGGATTTATTTTCAGGACCGCGATATAACCGGATGGCCGGCAGAACGCCTGGTGGAACTGGGCATCGCCCATGTGCCGGAAGGCCGCCAGATTTTCAGCCCCATGTCCGTAAATGATAACCTTGAACTGGGCGGGCATCTCGTATATAAACATTATGGCAAAAAGCGCCTGAAATCGGAAATCGATCAAATGTTAGACCTGTTTCCGGTGCTCGGCCAGCGGCGCCCCCAGTATGCGGGCACGTTATCCGGCGGCGAGCAGCAGATGCTTGCAATTGCCATGGCCCTGATGTCCGGGCCGCGCATGCTGCTTTTGGATGAGCCGTCCATGGGCCTGGCGCCAATGATCATCCGGGACATATTTGCCAGAATCGCCCGGCTGCAGCAGGAGCGGAAACTGACCGTGCTCTTGATCGAACAGAATGCAAAGGCAGCCTTAAACATTTCAGATCGGGGATACGTGATGGAAACCGGCCGCATCCTGCTGGAGGAAGAAGCCGGGGCGCTGCTTGCCAACCCCGAGGTCAAGCGGGCCTACCTGGGCCGCGACCAGCGGGAAGTCTGGGAATAGAAACCATCACCTGCTGTCAGATACGGGGGCAGAGCAATGACATACTGGAATGAACAGATCGAATGCATGGACCGGGAGACCCTGTCCCAGGTCCAGCTCGAGGGTCTTCAGGCCACCCTGAACCGGGTGTATAAAAACGTGCGTCACTACCGGAAACTGTTCCGGGAAATCGATTTCATGCCCGAGGACCTGACATCCCTGGACATGCTGCAGCAGCTGCCGCTTTTAACCCGACGGGACCTGAGCCGGAATTATCCGTATGACATGTTTGCCGTACCTTTGCGCGAAGTGGTCCGGCTGCATACCACGGCCTTTAATTTTGAGCAGCCAGTTGTCATCGGTTTTACCGCCAACGATATGGCCAACTGGGCCGAACTCACCGCCCGGAACCTGGCAGGCATCGGCGTGACCCGGGAGGACGTGGTTCAGATTGCCCTGAACTTCGGCATCATGTCCGGCCCTTTTGGTATCCAGCTGGGCGCCGAGGCGATCGGGGCCTCGGTGATTCCCATTTCCGCTGGTAAGCTGCGCGAGCAGGTGAAGATCATGCGGGATTTCAAAACTTCCGTTCTGATATCCACCCCCACGGTGGCCCTTGGCCTGATCAATGCCATGGCGGAACTCGACATGGATCCCCACGGTATGGCACTGAAATACGGAATTTTCGGCGCAGAACCCTGGGCCGAGAAAACCCGTCAGGAAATTGAATCCCGCCTGTTTATCTCTGCATCCGATACATACGGACTCACGGAAGTTTTCGGCCCCGGCGTGGCATGGGAATGCCCTGCCAAAAAGGGATTGCACATTGCCGAGGACCATTTCATCGCTGAAGTCATTGACCCTGCAACAGGGGAGGTGCTGCCGCCGGGTGAGGAAGGCGAGCTGGTTATTACCACCATCGGAAAGGAAGCCTTTCCGCTGATCCGGTTTCGAACCGGGGATCTGACCCGGATGGACAACACCCAGTGTGCGTGCGGCCGGACCCATTGCCGCATTTCCCGGTTATTCAAGCGGTGTGACGATGTGCTGGTGGTCCGGGGCACCAGTGTTACCCCGGACCAGATCGGCCGGATCCTGGCCCGGGTCAGCGGAGAAGAACCCAGGTTCCAGATTGTGGTCGACAGGGAGGAAAGCAAAGACCAGCTCGTGGTGGTTATCGAAGCTACGGATACCTATTTCTTTGACGAAATGAAAAAACAACGGCGTTTTGTGGAACACTTGCATCGGGAGATTTCCGAGTTCATGGGCTGGGAGGTCAACATCCGCCTGGTGGAGCCGGGCACATTTGATCCCTACCAGAAGGTGGTGGATAACAGGCGGTTTGAATAGATCGTGCCCAAATATAAAATTCTGGTTTTCGTTCGGGCACCAGAGCGTATCCGGCCATAACACGGGTCCGGAAAGGGCAAGCCTAATAACAAAACCGATATATTTACCTTAACCCAAACAAAAGGAGTTTTCAACATGACGGCACAACTGATTAAGGGAACTGAAATCCGGGAGCAGATTCTCGAGGAAATTGCCGAAGAGGTCAAGCAGATCAAGGAAAAACACAACCAGGTGCCCGGCCTGGTCACCATCCTGGTGGGTGAAAACCCGGCTTCGATGTCTTATGTCTCCCTGAAGGTCAAAACCGCAGAGCGGCTGGGATACAAGGAAGTCCAGGACAACCAGCCCGAAGACATTTCCGAGGCGGATCTGCTTGCCCTGATTGACAAATACAACAAGGACGATTCCATTCACGGTATCCTGGTCCAGCTTCCCTTGCCGGATCACATTGACGACAAGAAAGTGTTAAATGCCATTGACCCGGACAAAGACGTGGACGGCTTCCATCCGGTCAACGTGGGCCGCTTGATGATCGGCGGCAACGAGGTGAAGTATCCGCCGTGCACGCCTGCCGGCATCCAGGAGATGATCATCCGGGCCGGGGTGGAAACCAGCGGTGCCGAGGTCGTTGTGGTTGGCCGTTCCAATATCGTGGGCAAGCCCATTGCCATGATGATGTGCCAGAAGGGTCAGGGCGCCAATTCCACGGTGACCATCGTTCATACACGCACAAAAGACCTGGAATTCCACTGCAAGCGCGCGGATATCCTGATCGTGGCCGCCGGAGTGCCCGGGCTGGTCAAGCCGGAGTGGATAAAGGAAGGCGCCTGTGTGATCGACGTTGGGGTCAACCGCGTGGGCGAGAAGGTCAGCGAGAAAACCGGCAAGACAGTGGCGATTCTGCGCGGCGATGTGGACTTTGATGCCGCCAAGGAGATCGCAGGCGCCATCACACCGGTTCCGGGTGGAGTTGGTCCCATGACCATTACCATGCTGATGCGAAACACACTGAACGCCCTGAAATTTAAGCTGGGATTAAAGTAGTTGTCTTGTCCCGGCGATTTTGATATCCTCTAAAAGCTGAAAAACCCCGCCGCATGATTTTTCGGGGTTTTTCAGCTTTTTCTTTCGCACCGGGCCGGTGTGCAAAAACATCGGCGATACTTGACGAACGGGTGAACTATACGCATTATATCGGTACCCGGGTTAACGCTCGCCTTGTGGACAATCAATAAAAAAATATCAATATGCAAGGAAGCTTTGAAATATGGCTGCACTGGCCGCAGGCAAATTTTTGACCAGACTTTTCGGAAGCAGAAACGAGCGGGTGCTCAAAAAGCTTTACCCGACGGTGGAAGCGGTAAACGAACTCGAACCGCGGTTTTCCAGCATGTCGGATGCCGAGCTTGCTGAGCAGACCAATATATTCAAATCCCGGTACCAGGCCGGCGAGACCCTGGAAGACCTGCTGCCCGAGGCTTTTGCCGTGGTCCGGGAGGCGGCCAGGCGCACGCTTGGCATGCGTCATTTTGATGTTCAGATCCTGGGCGGCATCGTGCTGCACCAGGGCAATATCGCGGAAATGAAAACAGGTGAAGGAAAAACCCTGGTCGCCCCCCTTGCCTTGTATCTCAATGCCTTAAGCGGCAAGGGCGCTCACGTGGTCACGGTCAACGACTACCTGGCCAGCCGCGATGCCGAATGGATGGGCAATATTTATCGGTTCCTGGGCATGAGCGTGGGCAACGTCGTTCACGGAATGGATGACCAGGAGCGAAAGCAGGCTTACGGCTGCGATATCACCTACGGAACAAACAACGAGTTCGGCTTTGACTACCTGCGCGACAACATGAAGTTTGAAAAGGAGTCGCTGGTTCAGCGGGAGCTGAATTTCGCCATCGTCGACGAGGTCGACAGCATCCTCATTGACGAGGCCCGCACCCCGCTGATTATTTCCGGTCCGGCGGAAAAATCCACCGAACTCTATTACCAGGCAAACACCATCGTACCCCATTTGAATGTCGAAGAGCACTACACGGTGGACGAGAAGGCCAAGTCCGTCGCCCTGACCGAGTCCGGGGTGGCCAAGGCCGAAACCCTGCTCAAGGTGGAAAACCTGTATGATCCCAAGAACATCGAGCTGCTTCACCACGTCAACCAGGCGTTAAAGGCCCATGCCCTGTTTACCCGGGACGTGGATTATATCGTCAAAGACGGACAGGTCATCATTGTTGACGAGTTTACGGGGCGGCTCATGCCGGGCCGGCGCTACAGTGACGGACTGCACCAGGCCCTGGAAGCCAAGGAAAACGTCCGGATTGAAAACGAGAACCAGACCCTGGCCACGATTACCTTCCAGAATTTCTTCCGGATGTATAACAAGCTTGCGGGCATGACCGGTACCGCGGACACGGAGGCCGCGGAATTCAAAAAGATATACGACCTGGACGTGGTGATTGTGCCCACCAATGAGCCCATGATCCGGGTTGACCATCCGGACATGATCTATATGACAAAGCAGGAGAAATACGAGGCCGCCATTGAAGAAATTATCGAGCTTCACCGGATCGGCCGCCCCGTGCTGGTGGGGACGGTTTCTATCGATGTTTCCGAGTATTTAAGCAGCCTGCTGAAAAAGCGCGGCATCAAGCACAACGTCTTAAACGCCAAGAACCACGAGGCCGAGGCCGAAATTATCGCCAATGCCGGGCAGGAGGGCGCGGTCACGATTGCCACCAACATGGCCGGCCGGGGCACCGACATTGTGCTCGGCGAGGGGGTGGCCGAACTCGGGGGGCTCCATATCCTGGGTACGGAAAGGCACGAAAGCAGACGCATAGACAATCAGCTTCGGGGCCGTTCAGGCCGGCAGGGCGATCCCGGCTCGTCGCGTTTTTATCTGTCCCTGGAAGACGATCTGCTCCGGATTTTCGGCGGGGAACGCATTTCCGGATTCATGAACCGCATGGGAATGGGTGACGGTGAACCCATTGAGCACAATATGATATCGCGTGCCATTGAAAACGCCCAGAGCAAGGTCGAGGGGCACAACTTTGATATCCGCAAGCAGCTGCTTGATTTTGATGACGTGATGAACCAGCAGCGGGAAGTAATTTATGAGCAGCGCCAGCAGGCCTTGAGCGATCAGAGCTTAAAGCCGGTCATTGAGGACATGATCCGGGAAAAGGCCGACGAGATCGCCTGGGGGTATGCAGAAGAAAAAACTCCGCCCGATCAGTGGGATTTAAAGGGCCTGCGGGATGCGGTTTTCAGCCAGTTTAACCTCAAGCCGGACGTGTCGCCGGAAAAGCTCGACGGGGGGCGGCCCGAGGATGTCTCGGATATGATATATGACGCGGCTATTGCCGCTTACCGGGAAAAGGAACAGATATTGCCGGAGCCTGATTTCCGGCACCTGGAGCGCATCATCATGCTCCAGACGGTTGACAGCCTGTGGAAAGATCATCTGCTGTCCATGGACCATCTCAAGGAAGGCATCGGCCTGCGAGGTTATGCCCAGCAGGATCCCCTGATGATGTACAAGAAGGAAGCCTTTGCCATGTTCCAGGAGATGGTCGACCGGATCAAGGAGGAAACCCTTAAGATTCTGTTCCGGGTCCAGATTGCGCCTTCCGAGGGCGTGGATGACCTGGTTGAGCCCAGGGAACAGGAAATGACGTTTTCCCACGGAGACGGCTCATCTGCGGCCCGCCAGCCCAAAAAGCGCAGTTCCGAGAAAATCGGCCGCAACGATCCCTGTCCCTGCGGCAGCGGAAAGAAGTACAAGAAGTGCTGCGGGCAGTAAATAAAGAAAACCGACTTGCCGTCCTGCCGCGCTTTGCCGGCGCGCCTGTGTTGCCTGTATTGAATTTGGGTTGAATTTTGGGGGTAAATGATTTTATAATTCCAGCAGCCGGGCTGACAGGGGCCGCATTTGTGTTTATATTAAAAGTAAATTATCCAGATCCATGCGAAATTATTTTTTAAAAAGGATGTTTTCGGTGGAGCGAGGGAACCATGCAGGAGGACAAACCGGGAACAGAAGAAAAAGTAATTTCACAGACCCGGCAGGTCATAGAGGAGCCGCCCATGTACCGGGTGCTGCTCCACAACGACGATTACACCACCATGGATTTTGTGGTGGAACTGCTGATGAACGTTTTTCAAAAGACCTTTGAAGAAGCCACTCATATCATGCTCCGGGTTCATCGGGCAGGAAAAGGGGTGTGCGGTGTGTATACGTATGAAGTGGCGGAAACCAAGATTGAAACGGTACATCAGCTTGCCACGGAAAGAGGATTTCCGCTGAAAAGTTCTATGGAAAAGGTATAGCATATGATCAGCAAAGGATTGAGTATTGTTCTGAGTCAGGCCGTCAAAGAGGCCAGAAAGCGCAGGCATGAATATGTCTGCGTGGAACACATGCTCTATGCGATTCTCCACGACAGCGTGGGGATTGAAATAATTGAAAGCTGTGGCGGCAATGTCGAAAACATGCAGAACGAAATCGAAAAGTTTTTCGACGAAAAGCTCGAAAAAGTGCCGGAGGCACACGAATATATCCTCCAGCAGACCATCCGTTTCCAGCGGGTGATCCAGCGGGCGGTCAATCATGCCCGGTCCGCGGAAAAGGAATCCGTGTACGTGGGCGATATACTGGCCTCCATTTTAGAAGAACGCAAGTCCCATGCCGCCTATTTTATGGCCGCCGAAGGCATCACCCGGCTCGATGTGCTCAATGTGATCTCTCACAGCGCATCCGGGGAAATGTTTAAGGAAAACTCGGATACGGGCATTGTCACAGGCAAAAAGAACAAGAAAAAAGAAGCCGATCCCCTGGAAACCTATGCCGTGGACCTGGTGGAGCGGGCCCTGTGCGGCAAACTCGATCCCTTAATCGGCCGGGAAAGCGAAATGGACCGGACCGTTCAGGTGCTGTGCCGGCGCAGGAAGAACAATCCCGTGTTTGTGGGGGACCCCGGCGTGGGCAAGACCGCCATGGCCGAAGGACTGGCCCAGCGGATTGCAGATGGCCGGATACCCGATTTGCTGGAAGGCGCCCGGATTTATTCCCTGGATCTCGGTGCCCTGCTGGCGGGCACCAAGTACCGGGGTGATTTTGAGCAGCGCCTGAAATCCGTGATTTCCGAACTGCAGAAGCGGGAAAACGCGATCCTGTTTATTGATGAAATCCATACCATTGTCGGGGCCGGGGCAACGAGCAGCGGCTCGATGGATGCCTCAAACATCCTGAAACCCGCGCTGGTCACAGGCGAACTGCGGTGCATCGGGTCGACCACTTACGAGGAGTTCAAGAATTACTTTGAAAAGGACCGGGCCTTTTCGCGCCGGTTTGAAAAAATCGAGATCGCGGAGCCGTCCTTAGACGATACGGTCAGGATCCTCAAGGGACTGAAATCCTATTACGAGGAGCATCATCGCATTGATTACACGGAACCGGCATTGAAAGCCGCAGCCGAGCTCTCCGATAAATATCTGACCGAGCGGTATCTGCCGGACAAGGCCATCGACGTGATTGACGAGGCCGGGGTCATGCTTCGCCTGGCCGGATCAAGCCGTAGAAAGCGGGTCCAGCCCAATGACATTGAAAAGGTGGTTTCCAAGATTTCCCGGGTGCCGGCCCACCGGGTTTCCTCCTCGGACAAGTCCAACCTGGCCAGCCTGGAAGACCGGCTTAAACAGAAAATATTCGGCCAGGACGATGCCATCCACTCGATGGTGACTGCGGTCAAACGTGCCCGCGCTGGCCTGGGCGCCCCGGAGCGGCCCATCGGCTCGTTTCTGTTTACCGGTCCCACCGGCGTGGGAAAGACCGAGGTGGCCCGGCAGGTGGCGGCGAACATGGGCGTGAAGTTTTTGCGCTTTGACATGAGCGAGTACATGGAAAAACATGCCGTGGCGCGCTTGATCGGCGCACCGCCGGGTTATATCGGTTTTGACCAGGGCGGCCTGCTCACCGACCAGATCCGGAAAAATCCGTATGCCGTACTGCTGCTCGATGAAATCGAAAAGGCCCACATCGACATGTACAACATCCTGCTGCAGGTTATGGACCATGCCGCCCTGACCGACAACAACGGCAAGATTGCGGATTTTCGAAACGTGATACTGATCATGACCTCCAATGCCGGGGCCCGGGAAATGGCAGCCAACACCATCGGTTTTGCCGGCGGCCATGGCGAAGACCCGGGCGGCAAGGGGAAAAAGGCTGTGGAAAGCTTTTTCAGCCCGGAATTCCGCAACCGCCTGGATGATATTATCAATTTCCGGTCCCTGAACATGGAAATCATGGAGATGGTGGTGGACAAGTTCATGGATGAACTGGCACCGCAACTGGCAGCCAAGAAGGTATCGGTTACCCTGTCTGCCAATGCCAGGCGCTGGCTGGCGAAAAAGGGCCATGATCCGCATTTCGGCGCAAGGCCGCTGGACCGGCTGGTTCAGAAGGAAATCAAGGACGTGCTCACTGACGAGATCCTGTTCGGCAGGCTGACCAAGGGCGGCGAAGTGTTTGTCAAGGTGAAGGATGACCGGCTGATGTTTAATTTCAGCTGAGAATCATGCCGATATTCCGACTTTCTGACAAGCTGTCATTTCCGCCGCCCCATTATGCCGCAAGAAACGGGCTGCTTGCCATTGGCGGGGATCTAAGCGAGCAGCGGCTGCTTTTGGCCTACCGGAAGGGGATCTTTCCGTGGTTTTCTCCGTATGACCCCATATTGTGGTGGTGCCCGGATCCCCGCCTGGTGCTCTATCCCCAACAGGTGCACATTCCGGGTCGGCTGAGGCGAAAAATCAACAGCGGCATTTTCGAGGTCACCAGTGATACGGTTTTCGAGCGGGTCATTTCCGAATGTGCACAGGTAAGAAAGGAAAACAACGAGGAAACCTGGCTGGTCGACGAGATGATCGAGGCCTATTGCCGGCTTCATGAACACGGGTATGCCCACTGCGTGGAGACCTGGTGTGACGGGGAGCTGGCAGGCGGTCTTTACGGGGTATGCATGGGCGGCAGCTTTTTCGGGGAGTCCATGTTCACCCGGGTCACGGATGCATCCAAGGTTGCACTGGTGGCCTTGTGCAATCACATGCTTGAAAACGGATTTGATCTGATTGATTGCCAGGTCGCCACAGGCCACCTGGTATGGATGGGCGCCCGGGAAGTGCCGCGGAAACTTTTTCTGCGGCAGCTGGCCGCATCGGTCGAGCGCCCGACGCAAAAGCAGAAATGGCACGTCGAGCTGAAACGCTCAATCTAGGTAGTGCCCATCCAGAGATCGGATAATTTGTTCAAGTTCAAGGAAGGCGAAAATTTTAACCGCAGGAATACTCAAAGTATTTTGAGGATTAAAATTTGAGCCTGACGCAGAAATTGGGCAAATTAGCCATTTCTGGATGGACACTA
>JAIPEJ010000059.1 GCA_021737225.1 Desulfobacteraceae bacterium | reverse complement strand
GACTCTTTTGGAACTTCAAAAGAGTCAAGGGCAGACTTGACCCCTATGCAGATCCCGGATCGACCTTTCCCTTGCCGGTTTTTGCCCGGACAAAATTGACGATTTTTTTTACCGCCAGCGGAAAAATGCCGAGGATCACAAAGGAGATGATCAGCGAGGGGGAAAGAATATCTCCCATTTTACTGATCTGGCCCAATTGGTTGCCCGCGTTTATATACACGGCCGTTCCCGCAAGCATGCCTACCTGCGAGATCCAGTAAAATGTCCACAGCCGCATCTCGGTCAGGGCCATGCCCAGGTTGATAGCAAAAAACGGAATCGCCGGAATCAGGCGCAGGGTAAACAGGTAAAACGCGCCCTCCCTTTTAATGCCCGCATTGATCTTGTCATACCACGCGCCCATCTTTTCCCTTGTCCAGTCCCGGAACAGGTATCTGGCCACTGCGCAGGCAAGGGTTGCGCCGATGGTGCTGGCAAAAGAAACTATGACAAGGCCGATCCAGAATCCGAACAAAGCCCCGCCCGCCAGTGTCATTACCGCCGCGCCCGGAAGGCTCAATGCCGTAACCCCGACATAGATGATAAAAAACGCGCCTGTCACCAGCACCGGGTATTGTGCCAGCAGGGCCTGGAATTTTTCCCGGGATTCCTTGATGTATGCCAGGTTCATGTACTGCTGCAGGTCCAGGGCGAAAAACAGCACGACAATGACCCCAATCACGCCGATTACGGCAAGTTTTTTGGTATCCGGGATTTTCATGGACGGAACTTTCTATTCCCCGTCTTTTCCGCAGGCTCTTCCCTTTAAGGCGAAAAAGAATTTCAGCCCCTTTTTGATGCGCTCGGAAAAAATTTTCGGCGTCAGGTATGCACCGGCCACGCGCTTGTTGATCTCGCCCAGGGTGGGGTAGGGGTGAACCGCAGAAGCCAGGGTGGACAGCTTGACGCGGCCGGCTGCCACCGCAACCCACTCGTTTATCAGATCGCCCGCGTTGGGCCCCAGAATCTGGACGCCGATGAGGTTTTCCTTTTCATCAAGGATCATTTTGATTTTTCCGGCACTATTGCCCATGGCCAGGCTCCGGTCGTTGTCCCTGAAATCCTCGCTCCAGACAGTGTATGATATTCCTGCTTGTTTTGCGCTTTTTTCGTTCATGCCGATACTTGCCAATTCGGGATCGGTGTAGGTGCACCAGGGCAGAAACGTGTAATCGGCTTTTCTGGGCAGGCGGAAGATGGCATTGGCGATCACGACGGAACCTTCATATCCCGCGGCATGGGTGAACAAAAACGATCCGGTGACATCGCCTGCGGCAAAAATGTGATTTTGCGAAGTGCGCATCCGGGCGTCCACCGGAATACCCCGGCCGGTAAAATCGACCCCGGCCTTTTCAAGGGCCAGCCCGTCGATGTTGGGTGATCGGCCGGCTGCCACCAGCAGGGTTTCGGCATGGACCTGTTTTTCCTCTCCATTGGCATTTTCAAACACCACTTCCTTTTTGCCGCCTGCGTCTTTTGCCGATAAAATCCTGGAGTTGAGATGGAAGGTCATGTTCGGGGACGCCGCAAGCAGGCCCATCAGTTCGTCTGCCAGATCCTTGTCCTCCCTGCCCAGGATCTGGTCTGCTTGTTCGATAATGGACACCTGTGTGCCCAGCCGGGAAAATGCCTGTCCCATTTCCACGGCAATGGGGCCGCCGCCGATAATCGCCATGGATGCCGGCAGCTTTTCCAGGGAAAATATTTCCCGGTTGGTGATATATCCGGCCGCCTCCAGCCCGGGCACCGGGGGCGCGCCCGGAGAGGAGCCGGTGGCAATGAGCCATTTCTTGGCAGACACGGTATTTCCGTTTAAGAAAACCGCATGCGCGTCCACAAATTCCGGATTTCCGAATTCAACCTTTGCCCCGAGCCTGCAGAACCGCTCTTCGGAATCATGCTCCTGAATCGCGGAAATGACATTTTCAATCCGGTTTCGAATGCCGGCAAAATCCACGGGCGGCGCATCCACGTCCGGCAATCCGTGTTTGCCGGCGTTGACAATGGTATGGTATGCCCGCGCCGAATTGATCAGCGTTTTGCTGGGCACACACCCGAAATGCAGGCAGTCGCCGCCCAGCGCCTTTTCCTTTTCAATCAAAAGGGTTTTGGCCCCGAGCCGGGCCGCGCCCGAAGCCGTTGTCAGCCCGGCAGCCCCGCCGCCGATAATACCGATGTCATAATCGTATTGTTTTGCCATATTGCCTCTCGTAAGTACCGGTTGTTTTCTTTGCTATTGCCGGGGCAAACAGCTGTCGGCAGCCAAAGGTAATCAATTACGTAACAGAACAGAGACACTTCTGAATGCAATCGACGACCAGGTGCGATCATCACCTTAATTTTATGGGGCCGCTTTGGAAAATATATCTCCAGGGCGGCCCCTTTTTTTATGGTCATATGAGGCAGACCGGGAAACAATCCTGCCGGGACGAGACAAATCAGCCGGTCACGTCCCGCCCGTTTGCTTCATCTGCCGGTAACGCCGGATGAGGTTGTTTGTTGAACTGTCGTGCCCGGCCCCGGACTCGTTTTTTGTATCAAGTTCAGGCAGGATGCGGTTGGCGAGTTGTTTGCCCAGTTCGACACCCCACTGGTCGAATGAATCAATGTCCCAGATCACGCCCTGCGTAAACACGCTGTGCTCGTAAAGGGCAACGAGTTTTCCAAGGGCTTCCGGGGTGAGCCGCTCGGCGAGAATCGTGGTCGACGGTCGGTTGCCGCCAAAGACCCGGTGCGGCACCAGCCAGTCCGGCGTGCCCTCGGCCCTGACTTCCGCCTGTGTCTTGCCGAAGGCCAGGGCCTCGGCCTGGGCAAAGACGTTTGCCATAAGGATGTCGTGATGTTGCCCCACAGGATTGAGCGATTGGCCGAATGCGATGAAATCACAGGGTATGAGCCGGGTGCCCTGGTGGATGAGCTGGTAAAAGGAGTGCTGGCCGTTGGTGCCGGGCTCACCCCAGTAAACGGGACCGGTCTGGTAATCGACCGCCGTGCCGTCGAGCGTGACATGCTTGCCGTTGCTTTCCATGGTCAACTGCTGCAGGTAAGCCGGAAACCGGTTCAGATACTGCTCGTAAGGCAGGACTGCAACGGTCTGCGCCCCGAAAAAGTTGGTGTACCACACGGTCAGCAGCCCCATGAGCACCGGCAGATTGTGCTCGAAGGCAGCGGTGCGGAAATGTTGGTCCATCTGCCGCATGCCGTCGAGCAGGCCGCGAAAGTGCTCCGGGCCGATGGCAACCATTGTGGACAAGCCGATGGCAGAGGCCAGGGAATAACGCCCGCCGACCCAGTCCCAGAACTCGAACATATTGGCCGTGTCAATGCCGAATTCTGACACCTTTGCGGCATTTGTCGATACTGCCACAAAATGGCGGGCCACGGCATTATTGTCACCGCCGAGACCCTTGATCAACCAGTCCCGCGCGGTTTGCGCGTTGGTCATGGTCTCCTGCGTGGTAAACGTCTTGGAAGCCACGATGAACAAGGTTTCCGCCGGGTCCAGGTCACGGAGGGTCTCTGTCACATCCGTGCCGTCGATGTTGGACACGAACCTGAAGTTCATGGACCGGTCGCTGTAATGCTTAAGCGCCTCATAAGCCATGACCGGGCCGAGATCCGATCCGCCGATGCCGATGTTGACGACATTTCGAATCGGCCGGCCGGTGTGCCCCTTCCACTCGCCGCTTCGGACCCGGTTGGAGAAATCCGCCATTTTGTCAAGGACCGCGTGGACGCGATCAACAACATTTTCGCCGTCGACCATGATGGCGGTTTGGCGCGGGGCGCGCAGGGCCACGTGCAGGACAGCGCGGTTTTCCGTTATGTTGATTTTATCGCCGGAAAACATGGCCCCGATCCGGTCCTGCAGGCCGGACTGTTTTGCCAGTTCCAGCAAAAGCCCCATGGTTTCATCGGTAACGCGATTTTTCGAGTAATCGAGGTACAGGCCGGCGGCTTCGGCTGTCAGGCGCCGGCCGCGCTTTGGATCGTCTGCAAACAGCGTGCGCAGGTGCACGTCCCGGATGGCATTGGAGTGGCTTTCCAGCGCCTTCCAGGCCGGCCGTGCGGTGAGATACGGGATATGTGTGGTCATATTTGTACTCCTTTGGTGTTTTTACTTCAGCGCCTTGCTCCCGGAGGCCATGACATCCGGGAAAGTCTTCCCTGGCCCGCAGTCTTCTGTGCCTCATCCCGGGGCAGTCATTGCGTGGCGCGCCGCGCCCAGCAGCGCCGCCTCTGAATGCAGAATTGCGTAAACCGGTATTTTTTTCATGAGTTCGCTCATCCGGCCCTTGCGTACAAAAGCCTCCCAAAAAGCCCCGCTTTCCAGGAGCGGTAAAATCCGGGGCGGTATACCGCCGCCAAGATAGACGCCGCCCGTGGCCATCGTCTTAAGCGCCATGTTTCCTGCTTCTGCGCCCAGAACAGTGACAAACATTTCAAGGGTTTTTTTGCAAAGACCGCACGGCCGGTTTTTGTCCAATGCGCCCCGGATAATATGGGGCACCGGATCTTGTTCTGCGGAATTTTTTTCAGCCGGGCAATCCGGATTTCCCGTGTACCCGGTATGTTTCAAATACTCGTAAATATTGGCCAGGCCCATGCCGGAACACACGCGCTCATAGCTGACATGGTCATAGCGGTTTGCCAGGTAGGCAAGCAAACCGCTTTGCTCCGGGCCTGCAGGTGCAAAATCGGCATGTCCGCCTTCAGAGGCAAAAGCCCGGTAGCCTGCTCCATCCCATACCAGAAACGCCTCGCCAAGGCCCGTGCCCGGGGCCACAACAGCCATGGTCCCGCCTGTTGCCGGGCTTTCCTCCCGGATCACGTGCAGGTCGCTTTCATCCAGCACGGCAACGGCGTTTGCAAAAGCGGTTACGTCATTTAGCAGGCAGACGGATTGAACCCCGAGGGTTTGGACAAGTGCGGCTTCTTCCATAACCCAGGGCAGATTGGTGATTTTTGCCCGCCCGCCGACAACCGGGCCGGCCACGCCAAAGGCGGCCCGGTCAATATGGATGTTATGGGTTGACAGAAATTTTTCTATGATGGCCTCAAGGCCGGAATAATCCCTGCTCGGAAATTTTTCCTTTGCCAGGGGCCGGCGCAGTCCGCTTTGGGATGAATATACGGCCAGCTCCGTCTTGGTCCCGCCGATATCACCTGCCAGAACAGTGATGTTTTTTTCATTGTCATATCCCATAAACGCTCCGCTGGCTATGGCTTTGATGCTTTCGCATCTGAAACGCTCAATTTAGGTTGTATTGTCTGCAATTGTTTAAAACCATAGTCACAAATCCGGGCCATGACAAAAACAGACACCCGTTATTTTATCTGCATGGATCAGGCTTGTTTCATTATGGCATCGCGCAGCCCGGCACCCAGTTCCCGGGCATGCCTTCACAGTCTTCCGGGATCGCGCATGTCACCACGGCAACGCCGGCTTTTCCGCTCATGAATCCATGTTTGTGCCGGAGCGGATAAAGCCTTTCGAGAAACGCCTTGGTCCGGCCGTCAATGCTCGAATAAGGGGTATACCCGCCAACCACGAGGCCATCTGCCTGTCTTGCTTTTTCAGCCAGCATATTGCCGTCATCCCCAATAACGCATTCGTTGGTATCCACGCATCCCAGGCAGGCACGGCAGGGTTCGATTTCAAGTTCACTGAGCTTGATGAACTCGGTTTCCGCGCCCGTGGCTTCCAGCACGGTTTTAACGGCCCTGTCCGTGTTGCTGTTTTTGATCGGAGAGCCGGAAATACCTAAAATTTTCACTTGATCCTCCTTTCTTCCTGAAGGAAATATGCTTGAACAACACATGTCTTCAGATTTTAGGATCGCGCCCTATCGTTTTAAACAATTACGTAATTGGAAATATCTGCTCACAAATGCATTTGCGCCAGTTATGAAGACCCGCTTTGAGTTTTGTAAAATTTTTCCAGCAAGGCGGGCTTGACGCCTGCATAATACAGGCACGAAAGCAGATTGTTGCGGATCATGCCAAAGAGCCGGCCCTCTTTTTCCCAGCGGCGGGCCGAGGTCACAACGGGTTTTCGGATCAGCGCGATTTTCAACCCGTTTTGCTTCAGCCGCTGCATGAGATCGATATCTTCCATGAGCGGAATATCGGAATAGCCGCCAAGCTCCCGGAAAATCCGATTTTTCATGAACACGGCCTGGTCCCCGTAAGGTATCCGGGTCAGGCGGCAGCGAAGATTGGTCCAGGCTTCGGCCATTCGGAAAAAGCCTTTTTCACTGGCTATGCCGAGTAAAAAGGCGCCTCCTGCAATTGCGGGCCTGCGGCAAATTTCGAGCACATCCCGGACCGCGCCTTCGGGAAGACGGGTATCTGCGTGAACAAACAGCAACACGCGTCCCCTGGCGGCATTTGCGCCGGCATTCATCTGGGCGGCGCGACCGCGGGGTGCGCTCAGCGTTCGGATCCGTTCTGAATTTACCCGATTTATGGTTGATCCGCGGCGGTCGCCGTCAACAATGATGATCTCCGCGTTGCATCCGCTGCACGCGGTCACCAGGTGCGCACAGGCCTGCTCAATGATTCCGGTTTCATGTAAAACCGGAACAATCACGGAGACTGCCGGCGGAAGATCCATGTTTGTGGGGGTTGTTTGACTCATTTATAGCCCGTCTGCATGTTCCTTGTATCTGCGGCAAACTTGAAAATCGCTCAATTTAGGTCGAAGAAAATTTCCCTTGGTTTAGATCATCTTCATTTCTTCAAGTACCGCCCGCGTATGTTGAAGCGGCGAAGAGCGGGCGGGGCCATTTGACAGATCCGCGGCAAGGGCCTGCAGGTCCGCCCGGGTATCGATATCCCTGAGCGATGGTAACAGGGCGGCTTCCTTGCCTTTATGCCGGAACCGCTGAAGCGTTTTTTCCAGGACATTCGGCGAGCCCCAGTCGATGCCGGTGAAGGCTTTCCTGAAAATACCGGGGGATTTGAATCCGATCAGGTAGTATCCCCCGTCCACGGCAGGGCCGATTACCGCGGGGTGTTCTGCCAGTAAGGAGAAGGCTTTGTTGATGATTTGCTCATTGAGACCTGGGATGTCTGAGCCGATTAGAATGATATTGCGGTATCCTTCGGCTGCTGTACAGCAGAGCGCGTGATGCATGCGCTCGCCCAGGTCGGCTCCCTGCTGTACAAACAGCGGCGCATCTGCCCCGAGCCAGTTGCGCATCAACGCTTCGTGTTTGCCGGGGTGATAAAAAATGCGCAGATTTATATTCATACTGGATATCGCGGCCAGCAGATCTGCCACAAAAGCACTGTATAGCCGAACAGCCCCGGAATCCCCCAGGTCTTCGGCCAGCCGGGTCTTAACAGTGCCCCGCAGCGGAGCCCTGACAAAAAGGATGAGGCATTTGGATTCATCAAGTGTTTTCATCACCTTAAAATAGATAATCACCCATAAATGTTTGTCAAAAGGCAGGCAGGGAGAACGCAACACCATGAACGCGCTTCTTATCGGCAATGAAATGTTTGTCCGGCTCGGATTTTTCCTGGGGATCTTTTTTGTCATGGCCGCCTGGGAAAAAGCAGCCCCGAGGCGGGCTTTGCAGCAAAGCAAATTGACCCGGTGGGCCAATAATCTGGGGCTTACCTTTTTTAACACATTTGTGCTCAGGCTCTTGTTTCCGGCTGCTGCCGTGGGAACAGCCCTGATCGCAGATGAAAAGGGCTGGGGGCTGTTTCATGCGATATCCCTGCCGGGATGGGCAGGCGGGCTTGCCTCGATAGTCATCTTTGACCTGGTCGTTTATGCCCAGCATGTGGCTTTTCACAAGGTTCCGGTGCTCTGGCGCCTTCACAGGATGCATCATATCGATCTTGATATCGACCTCACCACGGGCGCGAGGTTTCATCCGGTTGAAATCATTATTTCCATGGCGATTAAAATGGGCGCTGTTGCCGCCCTGGGCGCCCCTGCGTGGTCGGTTGTGGTCTTTGAGGTCTTGCTAAACGGCACCTCGATGTTTAACCACAGCAACATATCCATGGCTCTCCGGGTTGACCGGTGGATCCGGCGCGTTATCGTGACCCCGGACATGCATCGGGTTCATCACTCGGTGCTCATCCGGGAAACCGACAGCAATTATGGATTCAATCTTTCATGGTGGGACCGCTTGTTTGGCACATATCGCGACCAGCCGGCTGCCGGGCACACTGCCATGAAAATCGGGCTTGCCAATTACCGGGATCCCAAGTGGCTGAAGATCGGGTGGATGCTGCTTGTGCCGGCTTCCCGGTACAAGCGCTGATGCCCGGCCCTCGGTCTGCGCAACAGGAAATGTGTTTGCGGCTTTTTCGAAACATGCTTAAAGATTGGAGTATACACCCCGACACCGGATAAAGGAGCAAGCAGATGAAAGATGTGAAGGATTATTGTGACAATACCTATAAGCGACTGGTCGGTATAAAGGCCGGCTTATATGATGTGATCGTGCAAGCGGAAAAAGTATCAGATTCGACGCATGCAGATAGCGCAAAACAATTGCAGTCTCTGGTCGACAGTATTGAAAAAGAACTGGCCGAATTGCGCAATCAATGTCCCCCGGACTGGTCGCCCAATAAACAAAAGATCGATGAAACGATTGCCAGGCTTTCGAAAACGTTGGAAGAAATTGCCGACCATCTCGAGATCACTGTCCCGGATACAACGGCTTGGATTTAATCGGATTCAATGGCCTGCCACAGTGCTTTATTCAGGAAGTTGTATTTTGGCAGAATGGGGTAAATCGTGCGGTGAAAACCTGGAAGGAGGCAAAAACGGCAATTGATGAATTTCTTGAAGACTGAAAACATTTAAATTCAAAAGAGGGGGTACTTATGGATCCAAAAGATTATTGCAATTCGATGGCAGCAGAACTGACCGCCTGGAAGGCCAAACTGTTTGACGTAATCGCCAGAACCGACAAAATGGGTACCGCGGAAAAAGGCAAGGTCTGGGAATACTTTGGTGAAATGAAGATCATTATCCAGGACCTGGAGGACAAAATCGAGTCTCTTCGCACGGAATGCCCGTCGGATTGGAGTCCGCAGAAAAAACAGATTGAAGACGCACATATGGACGTGCGCTCAAAATACGAGGAGACCCTGGACTATATCGGCAAGGCAGCACCGTTTTCCGTTCCGGGATAACCGGGAGTTTGAAGCCTGGCTTCCATTTGTTTATGAATTATTAAAATGGTTGCAATCTCGGTGCACTGGCTCGGTGATATCTTGCCGTGTATAATATCCTGAACCAGTGCACATCCCGGGAGCCGTGCCGATGATCTGCCCATAATAATAAAAGTCCGGCAAATCGGGCCGGAACGAATCGATCTTGCCCCGGGAAAGGAAAAACATGGCCCGGCTGTTGCAGGCAATGTATCTCCGGTTTTTGGGGAAATCGGCGATTCCCTTTAAAGTTGTTTTCGCCGATGGCACCTGTTATGCGCATGGCAGCGGGCCGGCAGCTTTTATCATACGGTACAAAACCAAAAAAGCCCAGTTCAACTCCCTGCTGTTTCTGGGATGGGGGGTGATCGAATCCTACATTGCCGGCAGCGTAGATATTGACGGGGATTTGAAAGCCCTGATACGCGCAACAGCAGACAATGAGCCATCCCTGGCCGGAAGCGCCCGACAGACCCGAATTCCCAATCCCCTCATCAGAATCCGCAATCTGTGGCACGAGTTGCTGTACGGCAACCGGAAAAGCAACCGGGGCGTAAAAAATGCCCTGTCCCACTACAACCGGGGATCGGATATCTTCTGGCAGTATCTGGATCCCACCATGACCTACACCTGCGCCTACTGGAAAGAAGGCACCCGGAACCTGCGGGAGGCCCAGGAAAACAAGCTCGATCATGTCTGCCGGAAACTACGGCTCAAGCCGGGCGAGCACTTAATCGATGTGGGCGGCGGCTGGGGCTCCCTGCTTTTTCATGCCGTCAAACACTACGGTGTTGTGGGCACCAACTTAAGCCCTACGGTGGACCAGAATCGCTGGCTGCTGGATAAAGCCCGGCAGGAAGGCATCGCGGACAAAATTCGTGTCCAGGAAAAAGACTTCCGTGAGGTGTCCGGCACATATGACAAGTATGCATCCCTGGGGGTTTACGAACATGCGGGAAAAGGGCAGCTAAAGGACTGGATTCGTTCCATGGCGCGATGCCTGAAGCCCGGGGGCATCGGCCTGCTGCATTTTATCGCCCATGACCGTCCCATGGAAACCGACTTTTTCATCCGGAAACATATTTTCCCCGGCGGATACCTGCCCGGCCTCACCGAGACCATTGATTTAATGGCGGTCTGCGGCCTTGAAATACTCGATATTGAAAACCTCCGGCGCCACTACGCCCTGACCCTGGATCAGTGGGCGGCAAGCTTTGATGCAAACTGGGCAATGATTAACAGGTACAACCCGGAGTTGTTTGATGAGCGCTTCCGGCGCACCTGGCGGGCTTATCTGCATTTCTGCGCCGAATTTTTCCGGACCCCGAATTCCGTGCTTCGGCTTTACCAGATCACCTTTTGCAAGGGAAACACCACGGATTATCCCATGGACAGGGGATTTCTTTACAGGGAATAGATATTGACGCCTTCCAGGGAAATTCTTTTTTTGCGCTCTTGTGAAATTGCACTTTGTTACCCTGACGGCGGTGCGGAAAAGCGGGTTTCCGAGCGGAAATCGAGGCTCCGGGAGGCTCCTGGAGCGAGGAAACTCCTTTTTCGCACCGCCGCTCAGCCAAGGTGCTTACGGATTGCCTTTCTGCAAGAATACCGCCCCGGCCGGGATAAACAGCTTTTTCCAAGGCGGTCAATATTGGCTGCAAATATTCATTTACCTTCTGTGCCGGATGGTCATGGGATCCGACGGGGCCGGTTTGTCATGCCAGGGCATGTGCTTTCGGTAATACAGGCGCATGGCCTCATAAATAATACGGGGCATGGTGAGATGCGGCATGAGCGGATGGCGCAGTAATGCCCCGAGGTGGGCCGCCCGGGTCAACTCCCGGCCGCCGGCTTGGAAACGCGCCTCAAAGATTTTCTTTTCCTCCCGGACCAGATGGATGGCAACATCTATGGTTTGCCCCGGCGGGCTGCAGAAAAAATCGTATCGGCCGTCCATATTGTTGAAAGGAGATACGTGAAATGCCTTTTCAGCCGTGTATTGCCGGATTTCTGTTTCAGCAGTTCCGCCGGGCAGGGGGTCTGGTAAATATACGTGCCGCTCTCCATAAGTGTTGCTGACTTCCGCAACCAGCCGGAAAACATTGCCTTGGCGGTCAAAACAGTAATAGAAGCAAACCGGGTTGAACACGTAGTTAAAATACCGCGCAGAGGTGATCAGCATAACAGTTGCCACCTGCGTCCTGTCGGCTTCGGGCAGCAGATCCAGAAGTTTTTCCTTTATGCTGCCCGGCCGTATCTCCAGGTAATCGGCATCATTGATGGATGTGGGCCTCAGCCGGTTGTACCCGAAAAGCGGCAGTTTTTTATCCAGTACGGACAGTTCGTCGATGTCAAAGCCGTACATGTAGACCGGGTACTGAAAATGATGATACACCGGCAGATGCCGGGTATGTTCCACAAATCCTGTATAAATTTTTGATTTCATAGTTCAACCCCGAAATCCTTTCCCACGGCCACAGCCGACACTACCGCGTCTTCGTGAAAACCGTAGCGGAAATAACTGCCGCAAAACCAGGTGTTATTGACCCCGTTTAATTCGGGCAAATCCGCCTGTGTGGCCGCAACGTCTCTGTCAAACATGGGATGCGTATAATTGAGATCCGCGATAATCTGCCCCGGCTCTATGGGATAGTCCGGGTTCAGGGTGACGCAATAGTGGTTGGCTGAGGCCAGCTGCTGGAGGCGATTCATGTAATAGGTCAGGGTTGCGGGGCCGCGGACGCCCTTATTTGGGCCCTGCCTGTAATTCCATGAGCCCCATGCTCCCTGCAGGGGCGGAAGGCAGCTGGTGTCCCGGTGGAGGATGACCCGGTTTTGGGCATACTGCCAGGCAGAAAGCAGCTTTGTCTCGGCATCAGAGGGATCTGCCAGCATTGCCAGCGCCTCGTCTGCATGGGCGGCGATCACCACCTTGTCATGGGTGGCTTCTGCTTCATCGGTCCATAATCGCACCCGCCCGTTTTCACGGACGATTTTCCGGACCGGCCGGCTGGTATGCACCGTGCCCGGAAACGTTTTTAAAAACGCCTTGACGTATGCATGGCTGCCTCCCTGGATCGTATACCACTGGGGATGGCCGGAAAAAGACAACAGTCCGTGGTTTTCAAAGAACCGACCGAAAGTCTCCGCCGGAAAATCCAGTATGTCCCGCTCGCCTGTGGACCATATGGCCGCACTCACGGGAGTGACGTAATGCCTGGCCAATGCCGCGGAGAATCCAGCTTTTCGCAGATATTGGCCAAGGGTCATGCCCGCCAGGCGATTTTCTGCAAGCCATTGCCGGGTCGTTTTGTTGAACCGGCCGATTTCAAACAGCAGGCGCCAGAAAGACGGCCGCAGCAGGTTCTTTTTGTCTGCAAAGGGCCGGGTGGTGTTGTAGGTAAAACCAATGTTGGGGTCCCAGTACGTAAACGACATGGCGCTTTTTAGCCGGGATACGCCCAGCTGGTCGATAAAACGAATAAAATTGGGGTATGTGCGGTCGTTGAAAACAATGAATCCCGTATCCACACATGCCGCAGATCCGTTGCCTTCATCGACTTCGATGGTGTGGGTGTGGCCGCCCACGTAGCTGTTTTTTTCGTACAGGGTTACCCGGTGCCGCCGGCCAAGCAGATATGCGGCGACGATACCGGCCACCCCGCCGCCTGCCACTGCGATATCCAGGTTGGTTTCATTTGCCATGTCTGCTCCTTTTTTTACCGACGCCGCGGGAACCAGGGCAAAAATGCGTTTGTCCGCCGGATGTATGCCTGGTATTCCGGGTTGTCGGAAAATTCGGTTTCCTCCATGAGAGACACACCGGTCAGCCGGAGCAATGTGTACGTAATTACCAGCGGGCTGACAATGGTCAAAAATCCAAGGGGGGTAGATAACACCATAACAAAGATGCCCCACCAGACCAGGGTTTCGCCGAAATAGTTGGGGTGCCGGCTGTAACGCCAGAGGCCCTGGTCCATTACCCGCCCCCGGTTTTCCGGGGCGGCCAGAAAGCGCCGCAGCTGCCAATCCGCCATAGATTCAATGACCAGGCCGGCAAACCAGATCAACAAACCCGCCGCATCCAGCCATGTCAGGCGGGCGGGCTGTGTGGCAACCTGGCCGTACTGCACGCCGAGGGCAATGACCCACAGGAAAAGCGCCTGCACCAGAAACACCCTGTAGAGGCTCACCAGCCAGAACTTTTGTCTGTATTTCGCCCGCCAGGCGGCATATCGCGGATCTTCGCCTTTGCCCCGGCTGCGCGTGGCAATGTGGACAAACAGGCGCATGCCCCAGATGGTCACCAGCAGGGCGAGCATGAGCTTGCGCTGGAAAAATCCGTCTGCCTGGAAAAACGTCAGCCAGGCAACGAGCACAAAGCCCAGCCCCCAAAGCAAATCGGCAATGGCGGCATTTTTGCGCACCAGGCTGATTGCCCAGCCGGCAGTCATAAATCCGGCAACTGCTGCCAGATTCACGGCAAATAAAATCACGCTGTCCATAACAACAACATCCTGTTTGTTGGCAGTTTATCCCCGGTCTGCCCCTGCCTG
>JAIPEJ010000058.1 GCA_021737225.1 Desulfobacteraceae bacterium | reverse complement strand
CTTTTCGAGCGGAAATCGAGGCTCGAAGAGGCTCCTGGAGCGAGGAAACGCCTTTTTCGCAACGCCGATCAGCCAAGGTGCTTGCGGACTTCCTTTCTGTAAAAATACCGCCCTGGCGGGATAAACAGCTTTTTACGAATTCATCAAGATGTCGAAAGGAAAAAACTTTGTATCGCAAACTGGCGCGCAAATGACAAAGAAAGCATACCATGCCCGGATCACCGACCACTCATCACACATAACCCATTACCCATCACTCACCTTACGGGCTGTCGTTTTCGGGCTGTTTTCCGAGACATATGCGGCAAGGGCTTCTATCGAGGCAAAAACCTTTTCTCCGAGTTCCTTGTTGTCAATGATCACGGAATAATCCTGTTCAAGCATCATTACCAGCTCAAGGATGTCAATTGAATCAATACCCAGATCCCCGCCCACCAGCGGGGCTTTCTCGTCAATATCTTCCGGGTTTACGTCTTCCAGGTAAAGGGTCTCAATGATTTTTCCCTTGAGTTCTTCGATTAGTTCCTGCATGGAAATTGCCCTTGTCAAACCGATAAATTTACTTTATGATTAAAAATTAAGTATTTATTATAATCAAAAGTTCCAACGCTATCACCCGGGGGTCCACAAGTCAATATTCTTTCGGCATAAGGGCCATGGATTTTAACATTATCACACCCGGCAGGACATGAACCAGGCGCTTTTCCCAGTTGAAGATTATCTCGCCCACCGCGACCGGATGAAGCTTCTTGACGCGGTGGTGGCGGTGGATGCGCAAAAAGCGGTGGCCCGCTCGGTTACCACGGCGGCCTGGCCCCTTTTTGAAGGCGACGCAATCCTGCCGATTGTCATTGTGGAGCTGGTGGCCCAGACCGCGGGGATCAATATCCGATGGGAGGAAATGCAGGAATCCGGCCGACGGGAAAAAGAGGGCGGGGGGCTGCTGGTGGGTATAAAGGAAGCGGTTTTTCATGTTTCCCGCATCCCGGTGGATGCAACCGTTATTACAAGTGCGGAAAGGCGGCACGCGCACATGAATTATGCCGAGTACCATGGTTTTTCGCAAATCGGCGAGGACATCCTGGGAGAGGTGACAATCCAGGTATTTAGAACAGATTAAAGATGTTTTCATGGGAAATGCGGGATGAAGCAGAATACAGCCATCGTAACCGGCGGCGGCCGGGGAATCGGACGGGCGATTTCTCTGGAACTCGCCGCAAACGGATATCATGTGACCATTAACTATAAATCCGGACGGTCCGCGGCGGAGGAAACCCTGGAGATGATCCGGCAAAAAGGCGGGCAGGGGCGAACAATCGCCTTTGACGTAACCGATGCCGGGGCGGTCCAGCAGGCGGTCAAGGAAATCGCAGGCGAGTTCGACATTGATGTTCTGGTCAATAACGCCGGCATCACCGCGGACGGACTTTTTGTCATGATGCCGGAAAAAGACTGGCAGTCAGTAATTGATACCTCCCTGGCCGGGTTCTATAACGTGACCAAGCCTGTGCTAAAAAAAATGCTTCGGGCCAAAAAGGGCGCGATTGTTTCGATTTCCTCGATTTCCGGAATCATGGGCAACCGCGGGCAGGTCAATTATTCCGCAGCCAAGGCCGGGGTTATCGGTGCAAGCAAGGCCCTTGCAGCAGAGGTGGCCCGCATGGGCGTCCGGGTCAATGCGGTGGCCCCGGGCTTGATTGAAACGGAAATGACCCGGGAAGCCCCGGTGGATACGATCAAGCAGATGATTCCCATGGCCCGCATCGGCAAGCCCGAGGAAGTTGCCCGCGTGGTAAGGTTTCTGTGTTCAGCGGACGCATCATATGTGACCGGGGAGGTGATTTCTGTTGACGGGGGCATGGCGTAAGCAACAATGAAGAAGATTAGCAAAAATACGGAGTACGCGGCTTTTTTAACCGTACTGCTGGCATGTGCGGTTTTTCTGACAGGGTGGGCAGATGACCTGGAAACCCTCAAGGAAAAGGTGACATTTGTTGAGTCCATTCAGGCGGATTTCACCCAGGAAAAACACCTGGAAATGCTGGATCAGCCCCTGATTTCAAAGGGTGCCCTGTATTTTCAGGCGCCCCGGTCGCTTCGCTGGGAATACAGCCGGCCGGTGAGAAGCGTGTTGTTGATGCATAACAACGAGATCCGCCGTTATGTCCGGACCGACAGCGGTATGAAGGCCCAGAAAAGCCGAAGCCTGGAGGCCATGCGGGTGTTTCTCGGGGAGATCTGCATGTGGATGCAGGGCGAGTTTGATGCCAACCCGGACCTGGAAGCCCGGATGAAATCGGACCGGCGGGTGGTTTTAACGCCGAAGGACCCGGCCATGGCAGAAGTCATCGAGCGCATTGAACTTCGTCTGACCGATACGCCGGGGGTGATTGACGCAGTTGCGATACATGAAAGTTCCACCTCGTATACCAACATCCGGTTTCATGACACGAAAATCAACGCGGGTATTGAAAGCGCGGTCTTTCAAGAGTTAGACCCCGGGCGAGACAAACAATGAAACCAAAGGGAGGGAAACAATGAAAAAGATCATGTATGCATGTGCGATTTTAATGGTTTTTCTGCCCCTGATGGCATGCAGTACCGGATTGACAAAGGCGGAAGTTGATCCCTGGCTGCAGCAGGTCTCCGGAGACAGGGCGCCGGCGATCAATGTCGCGGGCAAATGGCAGGATGCCAACGCAAATCCCGATACCCCGTTTAGCTGGGGCAGGGGGTATTTTGAGCAGCATGGCAGCAAGATCACGGGTTCCCTTGGCAACTACAATGTACAGGGTAGGGTGAGCGGAGACACGGTCTACCTGGCATTTCTTTCCGCGGGCGAAGTCTATAACACAGCCCGCCTGGAAAAACGCAAAGACGGTGTTCTGCGCGGCGATTATTTTTATGCCGATGACAAAAAACAGGAAAACGGCATGCCCATGGCCCTGGAACGGGTTGAAAAATAGCCCCTCAGCAGACAAACTCCCCGGGCGCATGCACCTGGTCCGGGGAGTAATCCTGCTGGCAGCCTGTGCACTGCTGTGCATATCCGGCTGTCGGAGCCTTGCGCCGATCCAGCCGGCGTCTTCGGCACTTCACGCGGATACAGCCCGGCAGTGCCGGGCGCATTTTTTGGCCCGGCCCCGGCAACTGGTTCAATCATTGACGGCGTATCTGCCGGACGGGGATGTCAGAGACGCCATTGCCGTTATCCGGATCCATCCGGAGGCCGGGCGGATCAAGTGCGTGATCATGAGCGTGGAGGGGCTCGTGCTTTTTGACGGGGAATATGACGGCGGGGTGTCAATCCGCCGGGCGGTCCCCCCGTTTGACGAAAAAAAGTTCGCCCGCGCCATGTTTGCCGATATCCGGCTGGCCTTCATATCCCCGGAAGCAGAAAATGTGCAGGTCGGCACCCTGTCGGGCGGCACGCCGATATGCAGGTACGCGCGCAGCGACGGGAAAGGCTTTGTGGAGGTGCGGCTGTCCGGGGCGGATCGTCTCGAAATCCGGCGGTATACCAGCGGCAAAAAGCTCCGGGAAACCGTGAATATCTGTTACCCCCCGGCCTGCGGTTCTCCCCTACCCGGCGGGGCCGGCGAGATTCCTGCAAAGATCGACATTTTTCACCACGGCCTGTTTGATTACCGGCTCGAGTTAAATCTGCTTGAAGCAAAAGAATTGCCTCGGACTGAAAAGCAGTAGAGCTAAATTTCCGTGCTTTCCATCTGCTGATCGGCCTTTTCCAGGGACCGGGAAAAATCCCGGAAGGCGTTTGAAAGGCCTTCCCGGAGCTGGTCCCAGGCGTCCTGCGATCCGGTTTTAAACTTCTCAAGCCATGCGGCCATTTCCTCTCTCTGGCGGCGAAGCTGTTCCAGGTTGGATTTCATTTTTTCCCGCATTTCCCGGCTCATTTCCGATTTTTCTTCTTCAAACCGGCGTTGCATTTTTTCCAGGCGCTCGTCCATCTCATCGAGTTCGCTCTGGAATTTTTTCGCGGCTTGCTGCTGTTTTTCCGCGCTGTACTGCTTGAGGCTTTCCATGAATTCCATGGCATCCTGCTTTAGCTGCTCGCCAGAGTTGCTGTTGTTTCCATCTGCCTGTGAAAAACCCGCAGCAGGCAATGCCAGCAAGAGGAGAAACAACAGGCTGAAGCAACCGAAATAACGCGTAAAATTTTGATATGAGGTCATTTTAAGCTCCCGTGACAAATCTGGTAATAAATTTTTCTGCAATTCATGTCAGTACATGAACTCCGGATAACGTATGCCCTATTTTATAATTATAGCACTTATTCCTGTGATTGCACAATTATTCAGCCTTCTTTCGGCAATCCCCCTTGCTCCGTACCCGCCATTGAAATCGATAAAAAAAGAGTCGGTCTTCAACGACTTCCGTAGGGTCGGGCCGGCGGGAAAGTTTGCCCATATGCCGTCCGCTGTCGCGCCCGATGCATCTGCGCAAACCACCCCGCCGGCCCGACCTGTCATAGCGCACTGGAAAGCTTGCAGCATGACCATGGACAGCTTTTAATCTGTCCCCTGGTGCGAGTTTTGGGGGCTGAATCGAAATCGGGATCGCAATCGAGGGAAAATACCGATAACGGTCAGTCGGGCCGTGGCTTCCGGGCCTTCTTCCCCATCACCGGCCGTTTAATGAGCTCGGCCAGGGGGACAGCCCGCAGGCCTTTTTGCGGGAGGCCGGCCAGGATTTTCTCGATTTCGGCAAGCCATGTTTCCGCGCTGAAATTTGCGGATTCAGGGCAGCAGTCGTGCAAAAGCACGATGTCGCCGGGGCGGATTTTCGCCAGAATTTTCCCGGATAGCCCCCGGATCCGGCGGTTGCCCATGTCCGGGCCCCGGCGGCTGTAATGAATGCAGATCATTTCCCGCTTTTTTAATATGCCCCCGAGCTTCGGGTTCACCACCCCGGCCGGGGGACGGAAGGTCAGGGGCGTGAGGCCAAAATCCCCGAATACCTTCTGCGCGTCATCGATTTCGCGGGCCAGGGTTTTTTGCGATTTGAGCATGACAAGCACGTCATGGGCAAAGGTGTGGTTTCCCACGGCATGGCCGGCACCCAGGATCCTGCTGATAAGTTCGGGGTGCGCCCGGGCGTTTTTCCCGGGGATAAAAAAGGTTGCATGCACGTTGAAGCGGGCGAGCAGGTCCAGCAAAAACGGCGTGGTGCGCGGATCCGGACCGTCGTCAAACGTAACGGCCACACTGTTTGTCTCCCGCCGGCCCCTGCGGATGACGGGCAGAAACAGCCCGGTGGCCGGGATGAATGGCGCGGCCAGGCACACGGCCAAAAACGTCAAAAGCACGGCCGCAGACAGATGCGTGTGGATGAAAAAAACTCCTGCCGCGGCAACACCGCAGATCGCGCCCAGTATTTCGGCAGGGGCAATGGCGCGCTTGTTCTTCATCGGATCAGGTGCTCCCAGAGCGGCCCCACATGGCCCCGGTCATGGAGCCGGGAGAGGATCTTTGCCGTTTTTTCCCCGCCTGCGCCGAAAACCCAGTTCATGCGATTTTGCGACCGCTCCTGCAGGGTTTTTTCGATTTGTGCAAGCCCGATGCCCGCGGGCTCATAAAAGCACGGGGTCATAAGATCCTGATCCCCTGCGATCTGCCCGGATGCGGCGGCAATATCATAAAGCCGGGTGTGCGGGTAAATGCGGATGCCTGCAAAGAAAAAGCAAACGGTTTTTTCCAGTTTCCCGGCGTTGTCCAGGGTTTCGGCCAGGGTGCGGGGGGTTTCCGCCGGCGCCCCGAGCAGAAAAAAGTGCGCCGTGTTCAGCCCGGCATCCAGGGCCGCACGATGGGCGTCAAAAATGTCTGCCGCGCGAAACGGCTTTTGATAGTTTTCCAGGACGGGATCACAAAATGCCTCTGTGCCGAATTCCACGTGCGTCATGCCGGCATCGGCCAGGACTTTGAAATAATCTTCCGGCGGACGCACGGGCGCGATATAGGCGCCCCACGGAATGGTGACCCCGGCTTTTTGAAACGCCCGGGCCACGTCCATGCTGTGTTCGGGATCTGCATTGAATACCGAGTCTGTGACAAACAGATACCCGGCCCCGGCATCCTGGAGCATGCGCGCGGTACGGCCCACGGCCTGCGGGGATCTTGCCCGCAGCCGCCGGCCTTCGATATGCGGGTAGGTGCAGTAGATGCAGTTAAAGGGGCATCCCCGCTGGGTCTGGATGTTGAGCATGCCGCCCTTTTTCAGGTAATAGGCCACGTGCGGGCTTTCCGGGTTAAATCGCCTTGCAAATTCTCCCTGCCAGGGCGCCGGATAGGATATGGTTTTCGCACTGGTTTCGGATCCGGTGATCACCCCGGACAGGCTGCTGACATCGACCTGCATTTCCAGTGCGTTCAGAAAATCGCTGAATCGTTCCCCCTCGCCGATGATCCCGTAGTCTGCCTGAAGTGCTTCCATCAGCCGGCCGGGGAAAAGGGTAAACCCGCTGCCGCCGAGTACCACCGGCGCCCGGGTGATTTGCCGGATGGCAGATATCAGCGCCCGGTGCCGCTCAATGTAGGTTTTCGGGGATTTCACGTCCGTGTTGTCAATGTTTCTGATGGAAATGCCGATGACATCCGGGGCAAGTTCCCGGATACGGCCTGCTGTGGCCGCAGTATCCCCGGTTTCGTTGATATCTGTGACAAACACCCGGTGCCTGCGGTCTATGGCCCCGGCCACGTAGTCGATGCCCAGGGGATAGACCGGGTAGGGCGTGGTTTCCGTGTTTGCCGAAATCAGAAGCACTTTCATGCCCAAAACACCTCGATGGCCGTCAGGTTTTTCCCCGTGCCGAGCACCAGTACTGCGCCGCGGTTTAAGGGGATCGGCGCTTTTCCCCCCGGCTGCGGCGGAATCCGGTCCTGCTGCACGCATGCCGCGGCCAGGCTTACGGCCGCAGCCGAGGCAGAGGCGAACTGGCCCGTGTACTTCCGGTAATCCAGCACCGGTGCCACAGATCCGGTAAGGGATTGAAACATGTGCACCTGTTTTTCACCGGTTTGACGGCAGCCCGCGGGAATGCCGGCAAATATCGCCCCAAAGCGGTTTTTGACCGCGTCCGCGCCGCCAAGGCGTTTGACCAGGGATTGGACGGAATGTTTTTCTTCATCCGCGCGCCGGAAAAACACGGGCCGCACCATCAGGCCGGTTTCCGCCCTTTTCAGGCATAATCCGCCCCCGCCGTCGCAAAGGCTCTGGGTGCTTGAAACCGAGGCATCAAACAGGGGAGAAAGCCGCTGATGGCATTCGTCCGCACCGATGACCAGAAAAGGCCCGCCCGTGGGATCGCCCAGCACGGAGGCAGCCATCAGGGCCTGTTCAAACGAGTGGTCCCCGCCGGTCATGGTGATATTGGGGCCTGTGGCGCCAAACATCATGGCAATTTCCCCGGCCGGGGCATTGTGCACCGAACCCACAAAGTCCATGGGACTGGAGAACCGTTCCTGGTTTTCAAACAGCCGGTTCAGAAAATCGTTGGTCTCGGTGAGCGCCCCCCAGCCGGTGGCAAAAAATACGCCGAACGGCGCGGATGTGTGTTCTGCGCTGTCAAGCGCCTCCCGGGCCAGGCTCAGGGCGAGCCTGGGAAGTCTTTTCAGGCGGCGCACCGCCCGGGGCGGCAAGTTTGCTGAGATCTCGGCAAGCCCGAGCATCCCGCCGCACGGTTTCCCTTCCAGGAAGGCATTTGTTGTGTCTGCGGTTTTACCGGCGCCGGTGAGGCAGGCATTGCCCGCCACGGCCATGGGCATGGGGGAAAAATCCGCCTTTCGGGTCTTGTCCCGGGGACGGCCCACTGCCAGGGCGGCATTGTTCCCCCCGAATCCGAAGGAATTGGACAGCACGGTCTGAATTTCCCGGGTCTCGGGTTCGAGTGGGGGCTGGACCCCGAGTTCGGGATCCGGGTTCTGCATGGCGTGGTTGGCCGGGACCAGGTTTTCCGAAATCGCGATGGCGGATACGGCCAGTTCAATGGCCCCGGCGGCCGCCAGGCTGTGTCCGGAAGCGCCTTTGATTGAGGAAAGCCGGGGCATGCGGTTTCCGAACAGGCTGTTGACCGCCCTGGCTTCGGCCGCGTCGTTGCTGATGGTGCCGGTCCCGTGCAGGTTGATGTAGTCGATGTCCCCCGGATCCAGGCCGGCGACCCGGATGGCGGCTTCCATGGCCTGGCGCGCCCCGCGCCCTTCCGGATGCGGGGCTGCGGCATGATAGGCATCGCAGGAAAGACCGAATCCCAGCATTTCGGCCTTTGCGTTATCCGGGGCCGTGTGTTCGGACTGCAAAAACAGCATGGCCGCTCCTTCGGATAAGCTCATCCCGTCGCGGTCCCGGTCAAACGGTTTTGCCCCGGTGGCTGAAAGGAGCTGCAGGGCGTTAAACCCATGGTACGTCATCCGGCACAGGGCATCTGCGCCCCCGGCCAGCACGGAGCCGGCCAGCCCGTTTTGCAGCATTGCAACGCCCAGGGCCACTGCCGCGGCTCCGGAAGAGCAGGCCGTGGAAACGGTGAAAACCGGGCCGCGGCAATGACTCAAATCCGCAATGGATTCGGCCACGGAGCCCGCGGCATGGTACTGGTACGCATGCGGATCATCGGTGCCGGATTTGAGCAGCAGTTCGGTTTTGGGCATTCCCCCGGTGGTCACGCCCATGATGACCGCCTCAGGAATTTTGCCGCCACAGTCCGCTATGGCGTCTTCTGCCGCGGCCCGGGCAATCCGGTGGGTCCTGGGAAGGTCCGGATCTGAAAACGCCTGCCGGATTTCGCCCACGGGCAGCGGCGCGGTGTGTTCAAACAGGGTAAGCGGGCCGATGCCGCTTTGGTTGCGGCGCAGGCAAGCCCCGGTTTGCCGCAATCCCCGGCCGAGCGCGGTGATCATGCCGATGCCTGTGATATAAATGCCCATGGAAGCCACACCTTTTATTTCACATAGATTGAGCGATTTTCAAGTTTTTCGGCCGAGAAACGGTTCAAAATGATGCCACTCAAACGGATACTGGTAAACCGCCTGTTCCAGGAGGCGTGCATAGGCCCGGGCCGCCTGTTCAATGCCCTGTTTGCGCGATCTGCGCGAGCCGGCACGCACGTTTATGGGCGGATGAATGATAAAGTGATATTTGCCCCGGGCTTTACGGAATGCGAAAAATATGAAAATCGGTGCCCCGGTTGCCATGGCGAGCACGTACGGGGTTTCCGGCAGCCGGACAACATGGCCCAGAAATTCCACCTCAACAAAGGATCGGCCCGCATCCCCGAAGCGGTCGCCTGCCGTGGACAGTATCCACCCGGAGCGCAGATACCTGACCCCTTCCAGGATCTCCATGGGCGAGCCCGCTCCCTGCTGGCTGGCAATGATTTCCACTCCGTCTTTTTGCAGGGTGGCTTTCTGGAGGCCTTCGATTTGCTCCCCGGCTTTTTTGCCCATAAACAGCAGAAGCGGAAAACCTTCTTTTTTCAGCAGCCGGGCGGCCACTTCCCAGTTGCCCAGGTGGGACATCAGCAGAATGCCGCCGGTACGGCTGTCTGCGGCCTCCCGGAGATGTTCCAGGCCTTCGGCTGTGTACGCGATATTCCCCGAGGCTTCAAGCAGGTATCTGTCAATGTAGATGTTTGTAAAGCTGTGGAACTGTCTCCAGGCGCACCAGAGTGCATAGAACGCGGAGCGCTTGGGAAACACGGCCCGGTAAAACCGCATGCTTGTAGCCACCCGGCGCGGGAAAAACAGAAAATATCCCGTGGCAATAATCCGGACCGCGATATAGAAAACCCATATTCCCCATTTTCGGGACAGGTAAACCATGCATCGGTAAAACCGGTTGATCATTGCCTTTTCCTATTGGTTTGCACCATCAGATTCCGCCAGAAACCAGATTTCTTCGCGCTCCGTGCCCGAAGGCCGGGTGCTGCAGAGCGCAAACCCGTTTTGCGTCAATATGTTCCCGATTCGATCAGCCGGGCGGTAATAGTTCCTTGTTTGCGCCAGCCGGTTTTTAAACGCCTCGATCCTGCGCAGCATGGGTACATGCGCATCTGCGGGGATTGTGGCCCGGATAAGAAGGTGGCCCCCGGGGTGCAGGTTTTTGCGGATTTTTTCCAACGTGGCCGCCAGTTGGGCATCTGACAGATAATGGATCATGTCGAGCATCAGCGCCAGGTCCGCCTGCACCTGAAAATCCGGCAGATCGGGTGCGGCGGCCGTGTATATTTTGCCGCGCGGCGCAACGATCCGGTCGGCAATCCGTGCCCGTTCCGGGTCCGGGTCAGCACCGTAAATGCGTATTTCCGGATTCATGGCGCGCATCCAGGCCGCGGTAACACCGAATCCGCAGCCGATATCAATCACCACGGCCGGATCCCGGATCAACCCGGGCAGTTCTGCAAACATGGGATCGACCCGGCGCTTGAACCGGGAAAAAATGCGCGGGTATGCTTCCAGGTGCCGGTAAAGCGCTTGGATCCGTTTTTTATGAACTCTGGCGCCCGGCCGTGCCGGTTGCCCCGAAAACTGCACCGGTCGGAACAGGTAGCGGAGAAACGGCGGCAACAGGGTAAATGTGCCTGCCATCACAAAGAAGATGCCGATGACAAGCACCTGGCCCATGCTTGTCATCAGGTTGTGCTCTCCCAGGGCCAGTGTGCCGAAGCCGATGAGCGTCGACGTCCCGGCAAGAAAAACGGTCATGCGGATATGGGCCTGGTAGGGATGATGTTCATCGCGGTAGCGCTGAAAGGCGCGGACCATGTACAGGGAATAGTCCAGGCCCATGCCCACCACGACCACCGAGAGCATCAGCCCCGGGATGTTCAGGGGCAGCCCGATCAGGGACAGGACCCCGAGGGTGCAGACCAGGGAAAAGCCGATGGGCAAAAGCGCAACCCCGGTCAGAACCGGGTCCATGAAAAACAGCAGGAGCAGCAGCGTAACACTGATGCCGATGACAATCAGCATCCGTACAAAGGTCTGCGAAAGAAAATCACTGATGGTGCCGGAGTAATAATCCGGATCAAACACGTGGATCTGGTTTTTGGTGGAATACTTGTTGAAAAATGTCTGCGGGTCATAGTCCGGCCCCGGGGTCAGTGCGGAAAACAGCATCCAGGAATCGGCTTCCGGAAAATGATGAATCCCGAGCATCTCGTGGAATTCGTGGGCAATGTCTATTCCCCCGTTGCAAGGCGATTTTCCGGCCTCGTAGACGCCCGCAAATGCCGAGCCGGGTATGCCCAGGGCGGATGCGGCCCGGCGGATATCTTTTTCCAGCCCCTTGCGGTCATGGTCCTGCCAGAATGTTTTCCAGGCCGCCAGGTTGTTTTGGCAGCGCTGTTTTCCCGGAAACACCGCAGCGGGGAAAAAGGCCGCTGAAAGGGTGCCGGTTTCGATTTCCCCGTCCATGGCGCGGGCGAGCCGATCACTTTGTTGTTGCAGGGAACTCAGGGTGGGCGCCTCTGCCATCAGGTATACCTTGTCAAAAAGCTGCTGGCCCCAGACTTCCGAGACCAGGTTTTCCGCGGCAATGGTTTGTTTTTTCACCGTATTCATATCCGCGAGGTCCAGGTTGAAATCCGGATCTGCAAAAAAGGCCATGACAGCGACGAACATCAGCGCAAGCACGGGCTTGTACCTGCCGCCCCCGCATGAGATGCGGTCGATTGCCGCCTGCAGGAAAAATCCGCCCGGGCGCCGGGCTGCCTTTAGCCTGGGAAAAAGCAGCGGGAAGCAGGAGTGGACGAATAAAAAGGAAAATGCAATGCCGAATGCAGCAAATTGTCCGATTTCCCCGAGAACCGGGAACCCGCTGAAACTCAGCATGAAAAAAGCCCCTACCGATGTCAGGGCGGCCAGCATGGCCACGGCGCGCACTTCCAGTGAAACGGCTTTTCCCTTTGTCTCGTGCGGCTGATCCAGAAACAGCAAATAGGAGATTCCGTGATCCACGGTGATGGAGATAATGGCGGCTCCAAAACCGATTGTCATCACGGAAATCGAGCTGTGCCAGATGGAATAAAAGGCAAGGGCGCACACGGTGCCGAACACGGCCGGCAGAAACGCAAGCAGGCCGATATAGGGCCTGGGAAAGGCGAGCATCAACAGGCATGCAATTCCCAGAGTGGCGAAAAACAGGGCGTTTTTGGTGTCCGCCCTGGCAGTGGTTTCATTGTCGATCACCGCCCGGTAGGCACCCACCGGGGTAACCGTGAAATCAGTCCCGGTGTCCCGGTATTTTTGCTTCAGCGCCCGGGTGGCTTCTTCGATGGTTTCATCGATTTTGTGGGCCGGTTTTGCCCCGGTGGCGGCTTCCTTGGGGCTGGCAATGACAAGCAGGTGCCGTCCGTCGGCAGACAGGAGCTGGCCCTTGTAAAATCGGATCTCCTGGGCGGGCACGAGATGCTGCAGTTTTTCCAGCACCCGGCCGCTTAATCCCAGCGGATCTTTTACGGCCAGATCGGAACGGCCCATGCCGTCCATGGTAAACAGCCCGGAGAGGTTTTCCCTGACCCGTTGTTTTACGCTGTTTTCCTGCAAAATCGGGGCGATTTCATTTTCCAGTTCTTCGGCCGTAAACAACACGGGAAGATTTTCCGCCACGTGCGCCATGAGTTTGGGAAAAAGCCGGCCCATTTCCCTTGTGCCGACGGTTTGAAACAGGCCGCTTTTCTTCAACCGGGTTTCGAGTATTTCCGCGGCTGCCACCAGCTTGTCCGGGTTTTTTTCATCCAGGGCCAGGTCAATAAAAATCCGGTTTTGATAAGGGTGGTGCTCAAGCACGTAGGCGCCTTGCTCCATCACCGTGTTGCCCCGGGGCAGGGAGTTGATAATATCGGTTTCAAACCGGAGGTAAAACAGGGAGATCACCGCAGCGGCGATCAGTCCAAGGACAACGACAAACACGAAACCTTTCAGCGGGTTATGTCCGGAGAGCAAAGGCAATGGCTTCACGCTTTGTTTTCAGGCACGGTTTTGGCCGGCCTTTTAAAAAATCTGCGCACGATCAGGCCGGTAAAGGTTTTCGCGTTTCTGAAAAAATCCCGCCACGGCCTGAAATGGGAGATGCGCTGTCCGGCCGGCAGGTAACTGACGCCCACGGGCACCTCGACAACAGGCACACCCTGCCAGTTGGCGCGTACCAGGATTTCCACCTCGAATTCGAAACGCCTGGACCTTGTCTGCCAAGCCAGGGCCTCGGGCAGTGGATAGATCCGGAATCCGCTCTGGGAATCCGAGATTTTCGGGCCGCCGGAGGCGCGCACCCAGAAATTGGAAAATTTTCTGCCAAACCGGCTGGTCCAGTGCACGTGGGGACCGTCCATGCCGGTGCGGCGACCCACGATCAGTGCTTTTCGGTATTGCCGGGCAGCCCGGATAAGGCTTTTCGCATCCACCGGGTTGTGCTGGCCGTCGGCATCCATAGTAATCGCCCAGTCCGCGCTCTGCGAGGCTTCTGTAAAACCGGCCAGGAGTGCCGCGCCCTTTCCGAGGTTTTTTTCGTGGGTAATGATGCGGATGTCTGAAAATCGGCAGATGCGTTTACGGGTGTCGTCAGTGGATCCGTCATCCACGACAAATACGGGCAACTCGAGTTCCAGGGCTTCCGCGATGACCTTTTCCACGGCACGGGCGTGGTTGTAAGCCGGGATCACCACGGCGAAACGGTCTTTTTGGCCGGTCTGATGCCGGGCTTCAGTGCTTGATGAAAAACGACCCATTCAGCCTGCATCTCCCTGTTCCGGCTGCCGCCCGTAATAGGCCACGGCCCAGGCCCCGGGGCCGATATGTACGCCCGAGGTCAGTGAAAGCGGCTGCAAGAGTATTTCAGTCCTTGAAAAAACTCGCCGGATCTCTGCCGCGGCCCGGTCTTCCACCCATTTGCGGTTGTCCGTGTATTCGAGTAGTATCAGGGATTCGGGTTCGTCGCGCAGATCCCGGCCGAGCCGTTCGACTGCAAAATTGAGCTGGGCCCGGGTGTTTCTGACAATGCCGACTTTTTCCGCCCCCTGCGGCGTGGGCGTGATAACCGGCTTTACGTGCATCATGTCTCCGAAACACGCCCCGGTTTTCGACATTCGCCCGCCTGCGGCCAGGTATTTGAGCTCATCGAGAAAGATATATTCCCCGCTTTTCTCCGATGCCGCTTGGGCAAACGCGATC
>JAIPEJ010000057.1 GCA_021737225.1 Desulfobacteraceae bacterium | reverse complement strand
GCCAGGCCCGGGTATTTTTTCAGGACCAGCGGATTTTCCGCAACTTCGGTAATCGTGGCAAGCGCGCCGATGGCAAGGCCGCCGTCAGCGGTTTCCCTGATACCGTACAAATCTGCAAGTGCACTCAGGCTCACCACCTTGTCCACATCCATGATCCCCTCGCGCAAGCATCCGAGCAGGTCGGTGCCCCCGGCATGCAGGGCGGCGCCCCGGTCGCTTGCGTGTTTGACCGTATCCTTTACCGTTTCCGGCCGGACATATGAAAAACTTGGCAGCACGGCGATTCCTCCTTATTTGCGATCAAAGATGTCTGCGGATTTCAATGGGGTTGACCGGTGCGCGGGTAAACCGGACACCTGTGGCCATGTACAGGGCGTTGGCAATTGCCGCGGCCGTCGGAATGGTCACAGGCTCGCCCAGCCCCTTGGCTCCCGTGTTGTTGGCCTCGGGATCGTCGATTTCAATGGGCAGGCTTTCCATGTCCGCGGGTACGTCCAGGGCAGTGGGAAGCTTGTAGTCGTGCCAGTTGCGGTTGCAGAGCTTTCCGGTATTTTTGGCGTCCAACTGCCGGAATTCGGTCAGCCCGAGGCCGATGCCCATGACAATGCCGCCGAATACCTGGTTGTCGTAGGTGAGGCGATCCAGGACCCGCCCGCTGTCATGAGCCCCCAGGAAACGCAGGATTTTTACCTCGCCGGTGCCGGTATTGACCTCGAGTTCGCAGAACTGGGCGCCAAAGGGATTCACACTTTTTCCTTCCGGGTTGGGTCCCCGGTAGCCTACGCCCATGACAACGCCCCGTTTTTTCAGGCGGCTGACTTCCGTGACCCGGATCCGCTTTTCGCTGTTGCTCCTGGAAACGACTTCCGCGCCCTGGTAAACCAGGTCTGCTGCCGGCACTTCCAGATCTTCGGCCGCCATTTCAAGCACCTGGCGTTTGACGTCTATGGCAGCATTGCGAACCGTGGGCGACTCGGTGGGCACGGTCTTGCTGCCGCCGCTGGGCGTGGCATACTGGGTGGTGCCGGTATCCGCATGCTCGATCTGGATCACCTCGGGCCTGACCCCGAGTTCCTCTGCAGCCACCAGGGCCATGACCGTCTTGGTGCCGGTGCCGATATCGCTGGCGCCCATGTTCAGGTTCACGGATCCGTCGCGGAAGAGCTTGATCGCCACCGTGGCCGGCGGACCGCCGCCGCCCACGATCCACACGCAGGCGCCCATGCCCACCCCGCGCTTGACCGCCGGGTTCGAGCGGTTATGCTCACGGGCCTTTTTTACGGCCGCCTTCCAGCCGAACTGCTCGGCACCCTTTTCAATGCACTGGCGAAGGCCGGTGGTGGTATAGGGAATATTCCCGCGTGCCTGGCTTACTTCCGGGATGTTTTTCAGACGCAGTTCCACCGGGTCCATCCCGATTTTTTCAGCCAGATCGTCCATCATCTGTTCCAGGGCCCAGCTTCCCTGGGGATGCCCCGGGGCCCGAAAAGGCCGGGCCGGACCGGCGTGCATATAGACGTCCTTGGAACTGCAGCGTACATTGTCACATTGATACAAATCCCGGATCTGCCAGTCAACCAGCGAGGTCCCGCCGGCCGGATAGGCGCCGCTCGGGCCCGTGCATTGAAAATCAAGCCCGGTCAGCGTGCCGTTTTTTTTGACCCCTGCTTTCAGGCGCATGGTGCTGGCCGGCCGGTTTCCCACGCACAGATAGGTTTCCTCGCGGGTCAGTATCATTTTAACCGGCCGGGCCGTCTTCCGGGCCAGCAGTGCGGCAAGCACGGTGTACTTGCCGGGCTGCAGCTTGCTGCCAAAACCACCGCCCATGTAATGGCCGATCACGCGGACCTTGGAAAGCGGCATGTCCAGGACTTCCGATATCCGGGACTGCACCGCATATACGCCCTGGCTGGACTCCCAGATGGTAAGCCGGTCGCCGTCCCAGTTGGCAACGCATCCGTGCAGCTCCATGGGCGTGTGAAGCTCGCACGGGGTCTGGTAGGTCTGCTCGACCACGGCATCTGCACTGGCAAGCCCCTTGTCCGCGTCGCCCCGGGTGTATTCATCCGAGCCCACGAGATTGCCGTTTTCGTGTACCTTTGGTGCCTTATCGTCCAGTGCCTGGTCATGGTCTGACACATGCGGCAGCACCTCGTATTCCACCTTTATGGCGCGGACCGCATCCCATGCCTGGTAGCGCGTATCCGCGGCCACGGCTGCCACCACTTCGCCTTCAAACCGGCAATGCGGATCAAAAAGCGGGGCGGCATAGTCGTCGTATTTCCATTGCAGTCCCTTGGCCTCAGGCGCGTCCCCGGAGATCACCGCGCGTACGCCCGGCTTCTTCCGGGCCGGGTCTGTGTTTAATTTTCTGATCCTGGCGTGGGGATGCGGGCAGCGCAGAATGGCGCCGTAGATCATGTTGGGCAGTTTGATATCAGACGGGTACACCGCTGCGCCGCTGAGGCGCTCATATCCGTCCACCCGGGCAACACGTTTTCCCACGATCTCGGTTGTTTTCCAGAAATCGGCCTCCCCGCCCGGCTCCGGTGTCTCGGGAACCGGCAGGCCCTGCCTGTAGTATATACCGTCGTCTTGTGCCATGGGTCCCCCTTATCTTTTTTTCAGATCCGCAGCCTTTTGGGCGGCCCGGAAAATATGCGTATAGGCGCCGCACCGACAGAGGTTGCCGGAAACCCCGGTGCGGATTTCATCCAGGTTCGGGGCCGGGTTGTTTCGAAGCAGTCCCTCCACGGCCATGATCTGCCCTGGCGTGCAGTAGCCGCACTGGTATGCGTCTTCCTCCAGAAACGCGTTCTGCACCGGGCCAAGCTGTTCGCCGGACATCAGTCCTTCCAGTGTGGTGATCCGCCGGCCTTCAGCCTCCACCGCCAGGGTCATGCAAGCATACCTTGGGATATCGTCGATGAGCACGGTGCACGCCCCGCATTCCCCGCGACTGCAGCCCTCCTTTGTGCCGGTCATGCCGAAGGCCTCGCGCAGCACGTAGAGCAGTGTCCACCTGGGTTCCACCAGTACGGCGTGCTGCGCACCGTTGACATGGAGGCGGATTTTCACGGTATTTTCCGCATCCATGACCTTTTCCGGGGGTACCGGCTTTGAACGGGCGGCAATGGCCGCACCCGCCAAAGAAGCGCTCACCGCCCCGGTACCCATGATCTGAATAAATCCCCTGCGGGTAAAACCGCTGCGGCCGGCATCATGATTGCCCTGGTCATCTGATCCCATACACACCTCCTTAAGAAACACGATATCCGGTAAGCTTTTTTTCGGATGATACAGATGGTATAAACTTTACAATAACTGTTTTTTTTATCTGCGCAAATACACAATACCCCGTATTCCAGACTGCAAACGACAGTATAGATGGCTTCGTAAAAAGCTGTTTATCCCGCCAGGACTGTCTTTTTTGCAACAAAGGAAATTCGTAGGCGCCTTGGCTGATCGGCGGTGCGAAAAAGGAGTTTCCTGGAAGTCCTGAAACCATTATAATCGCCAGACAATAAAATGATAACTTTCTGATTTTACTTAACCGCTTAATAACTTAAAACTTAACACTGCCTGTAAAAAAACCAGGTTGGCGCATGGAGAGGGGCAACTCCCGGGATATGCTTGCACCCGGGCCGAAACTGTAATAAAATAACGCTGAACATTGTCCCACCCGAAAACAGAGGCTGATGAGAATCCGCGGCAATTGCTTTCCCAAAAGAGGTCCGGACATGACAACCCAGATGCCCCCCAGATTTCAGGCCGGTCACGCGTTTTTTGACCAGGCGCTCTATGACTGCTACCGCAAAATCAACTACCCGGAAGCATGGCTGGCTAAAGGCAGATCCTATGACCCGGCAGATGCCTACGTGATCAGTCATCCGAGCTGGTTTTTTGAGGACGTGCCGGAGATTCCGCAAATTTCCATTTATGACCTGTTTGCCCGGACGGCCGGGCGCCGACCGGATGACACGGCCGTAATCTTCCTGGACAAGCCCGTGACATACAGGCAGTTAAATGACCTTGTCTGCAGGTACGCAGCCCTGCTCAAAGATCTGGGAGTCGGCAAGGGTGATGTGGTGGCAGCAATGCTGCCAAATTCCCTGCAGCATATCGTGGCCTTTTACGGGGCCACAATGATCGGGGCGGTTCACAGCCCGATCAACGTGATGTACCAGTCCGACGAGGTTGCCTACCAGGTAAAGGATTCCGGCGCCAGCGTTATCCTGATACTCGACCTTCTCTTTGACCGGGTCCGGCCGCTTGTTGAAAACAATACCGTCCGGGAAGTCATTGTCACCAGCATCAGGGACTGGGCTGCCAAGGATGCGGTTGTACCCGAGGCCCTGAAAATGTTCTGGGATATTCCCAAAAATCCCGTTGCCGGCACGCGCGACTTATTCGAATCCCTTGAAAATTACGCCCCGCTGACAGCCGCCGAGCCGGTGGAACCAGAAACCGACACTGCACTTTTGTTGTATACCGCGGGCACTACCGGAAAATCCAAGGGTGTGATTGAAACCCATTTTAACCTGGTTTTCAACTCCCTTACCCACACCCACGCGTTTCGGGCCTGGGGGGATCATGAAGTCAATTTCTCCATTATGCCCATGTTTCACACGGCCGGATATTTTCTACACCTGCTGCCCACGTTTTACCAGGGCGGCACTGTGATCCCGATTCCCATGTTCGACCTCGCAGATGCGTTCCGGGTAATTGAGACCTACAAAGTCAACGTGATTTTCGCCCCGCCCACGTTTTTTATCGCCATGATGTCAAATCCGGATTTGATCAATAACCATGACCTGGGCAGCCTCAGCGTAACCATCGGCTGCGGCGCGCCCGTTCCTGAGGCCGTGCAGACAAGCTGGGAGCAGGCCACCGGGGTCAACCTGGTCAACGGCTGGGGAATGACCGAAACCAACAGCGGCGGGATCATTTCCATTCCGGGTATCAAGGAAAAGACCGATTCCATTGGTATCCCCGTATACTCCGAGGTTAAGATTACAGATGAAAAAAACCGGGTGGTCAGGCGAAATACAGAAGGTGAAATCTGCTACCGGGGCCTGCAGGTGGCCCGCGGCTACCTGAACAAACCCGGGGAAACCGCGGACAAGTTTCTGCCCGACGGCTGGTTTCGTACCGGAGACCGGGGCTTTGTGGACGACGAAGATTTCGTGCATTTTGTCGACCGGATCAAGGACCTGATCGTGGCCTCGGGGTATAATGTCGCGCCCGTGGAAGTGGAAGATACCATTTACCAGCACCCGGCTGTGGCAGAAGTGGCCGTGGTCGGCCGGCCGGATGCCTACCGCGGGGAAACGGTCAAGGCGGTCATTGCACCCAAGCCCGAATATAAGGATCATATCACGGAGCAGGAAATCATTGATTTCTGCAAATCGCGCCTGGCGGCCTTCAAGGTGCCAAGAGGCGTGGAGTTCCGGGAAAACCTGCCCAAAAACGCCGTGGGCAAAATTCTGCGGCGTATGCTGCGGGACTAGCCGTTTTCCAACCCAGACACCGATGGCCGTCGATTGGCGCTGCCCTGCCTTTACAAAACCGATTTTGCACCTCCGAAACAGTAACTGTAATGCAGTTTTAAACGGTGTTTAAATGCTTTAACTTTGTTTTGGGTTTTGTTATCATTCATTCTGATTTGCAATTCAACCTTCTGTTTTACCCTCTATAAAAAGGAGTTTTTTCATGACAAACCCTTATGAAGCCGCCTATCACCAGTCCATTCAGGATCCCGAGACCTTCTGGGCAAAGGCTGCCGAAGACTGTCACTGGTTTCAAAAGTGGGACAAGGTGCTCGATGATTCGGCAAAACCCTTTTATCGCTGGTTTACCGGAGGAAAAATCAATACCTGCTACAATGCCCTGGATTATCATGTCGACGACCGGGGCCGCGGTGCACACACCGCGCTGATCTATGACAGCCCGGTAACCCATACGATTAAAAAATACACCTATGCCGAATTAAGAGATATCGTGGCCCGGTTTGCCGGGGCACTGACGGACCTGGGCGTGACAAAGGGCGACCGGGTGATTATCTACATGCCAATGATCCCGGAAGCGCTGGTGTCCATGCTGGCCTGCGCCCGTATCGGCGCCATTCATTCCGTGGTTTTCGGCGGGTTTGCCGCCAGGGAACTTGCCACCCGGATCGATGACGCACAGCCCAGGGTAATTGTTTCGGCTTCCTGCGGAATTGAGGGCCAGCGGGTCATCCCGTACAAACCCCTGCTTGACGAAGCCGTCCGGCTGAGTACATCCCGGCCGGAGTCCTGTGTTATTTTTCAAAGGCCCCAGGAGACGGCCGCGCTTTTACCGGACCGGGACGTTGACTGGGATACGGCCATGCAACGGGCCACCCCGGCAGAGTGTGTACCCGTGGCAGCCACGGATCCGCTCTACATTTTGTATACTTCCGGCACCACCGGGCAGCCAAAAGGAGTGGTCCGGGACAACGGCGGTCACGCGGTGGCCCTGAAATGGAGCATGAAGGCCATTTATGACATTGACGAAGACGACGTGTGGTGGGCGGCCTCGGATGTTGGCTGGGTGGTGGGCCATTCCTACATTGTTTATGCACCCCTGTTAAAGGGCTGCACCACGGTGCTGTTTGAAGGCAAGCCGGTGGGCACGCCGGATGCAGGGGTTTTCTGGCGGGTGATTTCCGAGCACAACGTAAAGTGCATGTTCACCGCGCCCACGGCCTATCGCGCCATCCGCCGGGAGGATCCGCAGGCACAGCTTTTGCAGGGATATGACATGTCCGGGTTCCGGATTCTTTTTCTTGCAGGCGAACGCTCGGATCCTGCCACGATCCAGTGGTCTGAAAAGCACCTGGATGTGCCGGTCATTGATCACTGGTGGCAGACCGAAACCGGATGGGCCATTGCAGCCAACTGCATGGGGCTGCACCGCTTTCCGGTCAAGTACGGATCTCCCACCAAGGCGGTGCCGGGCTGGGACGTGCGGGTGCTGGACCCGGCAAACGAGGAATTGCCGCCCGGCGAAATAGGTGCGCTTTCCGTGCGCCTGCCCCTGCCCCCCGGATCCCTGCCCACCCTGTGGGAAAACGACCAGCGCTTTGTCGATGCCTATCTCAGCGAATACCCGGGTTATTACAAGACCGCGGATGCGGGGATGATCGACGAGGAAGGCTATATTTACGTCATGTCCAGGACCGATGACATCATCAACGTGGCCGGTCACCGGCTGTCCACAGGCGCCATGGAAGAGGTTCTTGCAGCGCATCCGGATGTGGCCGAAGCTGCCGTCCTGGGCGTGCATGACGCGCTTAAAGGCCAGGTCCCCGTGGGGTTTGTGGTTTTAAATGCCGGGGTAAGCCGGAATTCCGATGAGATTATAAAGGAACTGGTTGAAATGATCCGGGACCAGATCGGGCCGGTGGCCGCATTCAAGAAGGCCACTATCGTCAAGCGGCTTCCCAAGACCCGGTCCGGAAAAATCCTGCGGGGTACGATTCAGAAAATCGCTGATAACCGGGAGTTTAAGGCACCGGCCACCATTGACGATCCGGCCATTCTTGATGAAATCAAGGACGCACTTGAAAAAATCGGTCTGGCAGAAGCCAGGAAATAATTCAGAGGGCATGCTCCGGTATAAAGAAATCCGAAGACGTATGCTGCGGGATTGTCCGCGGCATTAGGGGAAATAAAACAGGGAAATGGTCTCTGCTACACAGGCCGGTTTTTCGCTGCCCTCCACCTCAATGACAACGCGCCAGTAGATTTGCGCCCCGCCTGCAATGTCCCTGACATCCCTGAGGGTCACTCGCGGGCGGACTTTGCCCCCGGCCGGCACCGGGGCGGCAAAGCGCACCCGGTTTAACCCGTAATTCACCGACATCTTTGCCGGGGGAAGCGCAACGGTTTCCTCCATGAAACGGGGTATCATGGAAAGCGTGAGAAACCCGTGGGCAACTGTGGTGCCGTAAGGTGATTCGGCTGCAGCGCGTTGCCGGTCCAGGTGGATCCATTGATAATCCCCGGTGGCCTCGGCAAACAGGTTGATCTGATCCTGGGTGACCGCCGTCCACTGCCCGGTTGCGATTTCTTCTCCGATGTATCCCCGCAGTTCTTCTATGGTCTGAAATTGAACCCTGGACATTTGCCATTTCCCTTTCTAAAGCCGGATTGATTTTATTTATCTTTAATATCACAGAATATGGGAGCTGACAACCATTGCGCCGGCTGCTCTCGGCTCGACAGCGCAATGGTTTCTGTATATTTTTCTCTGTAAGTTCCGCGCCATTCGTGGTTATGCGAAGGCGTGTAAAACAATAAAAACGCACCAAAACCCGAGTAAAACATGAGCAGACACAAAACCCAGGCAGCGCGTTTTGAGCACCTCCTCGCACCGCACATGAACACCCTGTATAAAACTGCATGGAGGCTGGTCGGCAAGGCGGATGAAGCCGAGGACCTTGTTCAGCAGGTGCTGGAAAAGCTTTATCCCCGGACAAAAAAACTCGAAACCATCGAGCAGCTCGGGCCCTGGCTAAAGAAGGTGGTTTATCGGGAATTTGTCGACAATTACAGGAAAAGGGTCAGGCGTCCGGAACATTATCCGGCTGAAAACGAAGATGCACTTGAAAACCTGCGGCAACCGGAAGACAACCCGGAAACCCTGGTTTTGCGGGCCGAAGACCGGCAGCGGGTGATGCGGGCGCTGGATACCCTGGATGGCGACAACCGGGCGCTTGTTGTAATGCATTTGGTGGAAGGATATTCTGTTGCCGAATTGGCGGAAATTTTCCAGGTTCCGGCAGAAACCCTGAAGACCAGGCTCCGGCGCGCCAGGGCCAGGCTGAAAAAAAATTTGCTTGTCTGAACCCGTTTTTTTTCAAATTGCGTGTTAAGCATTAGAAAGGGTGAGATTATGAACTGTGCAGAAATCCGGCAGCATATCCGGGATGAAATCCACCGCGGACAATCCGTGGCTGAGGATCCAAAACTGATGCCGCATTTGCGGGAATGCGAGCTTTGCCGCAATTTCTGCACGGATATGCTATTGGGCCGGTCGTTAAGGGATATGCCGATGCCGGAACCCCGTGAAAATTTTGCCGCAGAAGCCATTCAAAATGCCGTAAACCGCCACCGGGCAAAGCTCAGGCGATCCTTTTTCCTTGGCTTTTCCGCTGCCGCAGTTTTAATGATCGCAATCGGCGTAACCTTTATTTTCAGCAGCCTGCACCCGGCTGCCGATTTCAACGGCGAACCGCAAACCGCAGTGATTATGCCGGCCGGCGGGGATAAAACGGTACGCATCGTGATCCTAGCTGTCGAGCCCAGGCAAAATGCCACCTTTACCATTGACCTGTCAAAAAACGCGGCATTAAAAAATCATCCAAACCAGCAGCGCCTCCAGTGGCAGACAGACCTGCCACGCGGCAGGAACCTGCTTGAACTGCCCCTGGTGCTTCGGGATGATTCCGAGGGATATGTGAATGTTCAATACAGATACGACGGTTCCCAAAGGGAAACCCGGATTCGGTTGCAGCCTGAAGCTCAAAACACGGGACAAAAAACCATAACAAGTTGAAACCAAAAAGGAGGTCCAAATGAAACGCAGGATTCTGACACTAACGATTTTTGTACTGTCCCTGGGACTGATGTTTACCGGGGCGGCTTTTGCCCAGGACCAGGACCAGGAGAGGGCAAAAGCCAAAGACGCGGACACCATGGCAGTGGTTGAGCAAAATGAGGACTACAGTGACTTTGAGAAGCGGATCACCCTGCCTGAGCCCGCCGCTGAAGAAGGCGTGGAAAATTCCGAATACGGACTGGATACAGCCAACCAGGCACGGAAGCGGAAACAGGAATTCGGAATGGAAAGAGCCCGGGAAGCCCGGCAGAATGAAATGCGTGAACAGGTACGGGAACGTAACCGGGAAAACATCCAGGACCGGATGCCCGAGCAGGACGCTATAAGGGATAGAGCCCGGGAACACATGCCATCGGCAGAGTAAGCTGAATGCGATCGCAACTCAAGCTCTGGATCCGACTGCTCCTGCTGATGATGACAATTGCACCCGCACTTGCAATGGCGGAAACCGGGGATTTATATCAGTCGGGTGTTGAAGCTTTTAAAAAAGACAACTACCACCAGGCGCTGGAATATTTCAGGCAGGCCGAAGCCCAAGGGAATAAGACGCCGAACCTGTATTACAATATCGGGGCCACCTGCTATAAAATGGGCAGGTACCGAGAGGCCGAAGATGCATTCCAGCGCCTGGTAAACGATCCGGGCTGGCGCGCCCTGGCACTCTACAACCTTGGCCTGATTGCCGAGGCCACCGATGACCGGGAAGCAGCCGTGGATTATTTTCTCAGATCCCGGGATGCCGCAGATCCATCCAGCCGGATGAAGCAGAAGGCCGCGTACAAGGTTGAAAAGCTGCGACCCGGAATGAGCCGGGCCGCAGGGCGGCAGTGGTATGTGCTTTTATCCGCCGCAGGCGGATATGACGATAATGCCGTGCTTGCACCGGATGACACCATCGCGCAGGTCGGTGAAGAAGCAGATGCCTTCACCGATTTATATGCGTTGGGCAGTACTTATCTTGCCGGGAATTTCAGCGACGGCACCCGGTTTGACGCAGGCGGCTATGCCCGCTTTTATGCCGATCAAACCGCATATAATTCCGCCGCATTGTTTGCAGACTTCAGCCGAAACCGGCAGTATGACTTCTGGCACCTTCGCGCCGGCCCGGGCGTGGAGGTGGATTTTGTTGACAATGCGCATTACGCCACCACCCCCGATTTCAAGCTCGCGTTGACCCACAGTTTCGAGGATTTCCGGTTCAAGGTCGACAACGAGCTGAGCTGGATTGCCGCAGACGATGCATATGATTACTTATCCGGCCTTCGAAACCGCTGCTCGGTTTCCGTGACCCGCTGGATTGCTGACGGGCGGCTGGCGGCCGGATATGAATTCGAATACAACGACCGGGAGAACCTGGAGAGGGAAAACGAATTTTACAGTTATTCTCCCCTGCGCCATGGGTTTTATACAAAATTTGCCTATCGTCCGGCCTCCGGGTGGCGGCTCGAATTGCAGGCCAAATACCGGCAAAGCCGGTATCCGGACGCCAGCCGCCAGATCAATGCCGACGGATCAGTGACCCGCAAAAAACGCGAAGATGACCGCTTTATTTTCTCGATTCGAACCGGATATGCCCTCACCGGGGATTTGACGCTTTTTGCGGAGTATTATCGCACGGACAACGACTCGAATTTCCCCCAATACGATTATACCAGCAATCAGTTTATGGGCGGGCTGGAGAAAACCTTTTAGGCAAATGCAGGGCGGTGTTTTCGCCAAGCTTTCAGGCGGTTTTATTCCCCCCAGCGATCCATGTTTTCCAAAAATGTTTCCGCCCTGTGGATTTTTTTCTGAATCTCGGGATCCTCCGGCTTTAACTTCAGCGCCGCCTGCCAGATCTGCATGGCTTCGCGAATATGGCCCTTTCCGTACAGCATCTGGCCGCGATCTATCAACTCCCTTACTTCCTGTTCGATGTGTTGCTCGAGTTTGGCGTTGTATTTCCCGGCTTTCTCAGGGTGGATCCCGGCCATCTCACTGACAATCCGCCGGGCGGCAGCAAGGTCCCGGTCCGCCATGGCCCGGCGGAATCCGTCCTTGAGCATCGGCCACTGCTTCTCGGCTTCAGCCGCCTTCTGACTCCGGGCTTCAGCAAGTTCGGTCTGTATTTTGTGCCGGATTTGTGAAAGCAGTTCCCCGATTTCGTTGGAATCCGGGCAAAGCCGGTTTGAAATTCTCATCGCCGCCAGGGCGATGCTGAAATTGTCTTTCTCGTAGGCCCGTCTGCCGATCTTATACAACTGCTCCGCGGTTTCATCGACCTCTTGCTGGTAGGCCCGGTAACGCCTCTTGGCGCTGTAGCCGCCTGCCCTGTCTTTCATGAGCTTTTTTTCCCATGTTCGTATGGTCAGCAGGTATCTGCCCCGGGCCAGAAGAATTTTGCGTTCACTTTGCCGGATACTTTCCCGGCGGCGTTTTTCAATTGCCTCGCGCTGGGCTTTTAGGGCGGGTGCGTGCGGAAGATTTTCAATCGCTCCGTCAAGAAGAGCCGCAGCCCGGCCCCACTGCTGGCGGTCCATTAAACTGCCGGCTTTTTCCTGTATATTGCTAATGTAATTTCGCCGCTTCTCCCTGATCTCGTCGACGCGGTCTGCCAGGTTGTCGTGTGCATCATGCTCCGGATCGAGCGCGTCAATTGTGTTCAGAGCCCTTTCGTACTTGTGCGCATGAACCCAGGCCTCAATACGCTGCTCCACATTGGGCATTTGTGCGTAAAAAGAAGCACAGCCGGTACTTGCCGCCAAAATCACAAGGGCGATTCCGGTTTTAATCCGTTGTGTGATCAACCTCGGCTGCTTCCCTGAAGTTTATGAAAAGAAGGCGTGATGCCATAAGTGGCAGGTATCCAGTTGTCAATGACCATTACCTCGACTTTGGTCTTAAACCCTTTTACGCTGATGCTCCGATTCTCATGGGCCTGCAGCGGATATACAGAATTGACCTCCCGGTAAAATGCCTTGTCCGTCATGATCTGTCCCGGACTGGCCAGGTCGCAGAAGCGTGAGGCCAGGTTGACGGGTTCGCCGACCACGGTGTACTGCAGGCGTTCATTGCAGCCGAACAGGCCGGCCAGCACGGTTCCGCCGGTAAGGCCGATTCGGACATTCAGGCAGGGCTGGCCCGTCCTCGCCCGCGCGCTGTTGAGTTCTGCCATTCGTTCCTGGAGCCGGATTGCGCATTGCATGGCGTGAAACCGGTGCTGCGTGTCCTGCTGCGGACAGCCGAATATCATCATTATGCAGTCTCCGATATACTTGTCCACATTCCCGGTGCACTGATGGCAGATTTCGGCAAATTCGGTGAAATAAAAATTCAGCACTTCGGCTGTTTCCTCCGGCCGCCGGTCTTGGCTGAATGCCGTATACTCGGCCAGATCCACGAACAGCACGCTGGCCTCCACGCGCCTGCCCTCCCGGCTGATCTCAATGTGATCCCGTGCCATATATCTGGCTGCCACCGGGTTGCTGACAAACTGAGAAAACAGGCGCTCCACCCGGATCTTCTGCTCCAGACCCGCGGCCATGTTGTTAAATGCGCGGGTCAATGCCTTGAATTCCCCGCCGTAATTGCCCTGAATGCGAAAACCGTAGTCCCCGGCCTCTATGGCCTGTGTGCCCTGGATCAAATCCCGAACCGGGCGTCCGAGGGATCGGCCCAGTCGAATCGCCACAAGGCTGACGGCCATGACAAGCAGTACAACCACGATTATACCTGAACGAATCAGGCCGCTTTGCGCGGCAATGTAATCGGACTTGTCCAGTCCCACCCATGCCGTGCCAGCGGTCACATCCTGAAATACCACCGGGGAATAAAACCATACCGTGCTGTTTTGATTGCTCAGAGAACCGGCGTTTTGCGCGGCAATCCGCTCGGCAAACCGGTCCACGGGGATGGGCCGGCCGGCTTCGGCAAGCACCTTTCCATCCCGGTTGATAAATGCGGCCGAAACAACCGGGGACTGCTCGCTAAGGGAGTTCACCAGGCTCAACAGGCTGAGGTGATCTTCGGTAAAGACAAGTTCAACCGAGCCGGCACTCAACTGGTCTGCCAGCATTGTGCCGGTTTCAGAAAACTGTTTTTCCAGCAGCATGAACTGGCGGAAAACCATGGTGTAGCCCACGATGCATGATGCGGCAAGCACCAGCACCGTCATGATGATCGCCAATTTATGCCCGAAATGCAACTTCATAGGTTTCCCTGTCCGCCTTTGTAAAAGCTATTACACGAATCCGGCGGCGTGTCAATCTGAAAAAAAACTTAAAATTTCCGGGGCTTACTAAACATTTTGCCCCCTGCCGGCCCGGCTTTTTAAAATGTCAAGCATATCGCATCCGGGTCCGGTTCAGAAGCAAAATCCGCAGAGACGGAAAAATTGTAATCGAATCCGATTTCTGTTGACAAGCTGCCGAAAAGTTATTAAACATATACATAGACTGACATGTCAGTCTTAGGTGTTATAATCGAGTAAACCGATGGTAAAAATCGCAGCTTAAAAGGAGGAATTGTTATGTTTAATGTACCCGCAGAAACCAGCATCCAGGAACTGCTCACGGAATACGGCCCCAAAATGGTAAAGGAGTCCGTGGAAAACCAGGGCCGCACCGAAGAGCTCAAGGGCACGGAGTTCACCCTGGTCATTGACGTGGACGGGGAAAAATACAGTTTCGTGGTCAAGGAAGGCACAGATGTCCAGGTCGGCACGGACAAGGATCTGGA
>JAIPEJ010000056.1 GCA_021737225.1 Desulfobacteraceae bacterium | reverse complement strand
CCAGTCGGGATAAAGTGCCACTGCTTCAACAACTCTTCGCACAGTCAAGCGCATACTTCTTATGCAGGGTTGGCCGTTCATGAGTTCAGGATCTATGGTAATTCTGTCAAATTTTTTTCCCATAGGAAGTCCTTTTTTTCTTTTCAAGTAGTTTGTCCGTTGCTTCTTTGGCCAGGCGGCCCTTGTAAAAGCTATTAAAGCCTCTTTCCCTTTAATTTAAAATACAACAAGTAAAGAAAAGGTGCAAGGTGCAAGGTTAAAGGGGAAAGGTGCAAGGTGCAAGGTGCAAGGGGAAAGGTGCAAGGGGAAAGGCTCAAGAATCTCTGGATTGGATGGATTTGATGAGGCTGTGGAGCATTCGGGAGAGTTCTTCGGTCTCCTTGACCCATTGTTTCCCTTGTTCCGAATCTATGTAGCCAATATCCATGCCGATGTAAATTTGTGTTCTGAGTTCGCCGGCAGAGCCTTTTGCGTAATTTATAAAGTTTGATTTTTCCTTGTTGGACAAACGTTCATAGCCTTCTGCGACGTTTGATGGAATGGAAAGCCCGCATCGGGTGATCTGGTCCTTGAAGCCAAAATCCTTAAGATCAGAAAAGAATTTATATAAATCCGCACTTAGCCGGGCCGCGCGTTTCCATACTTCAAGATCCTCAAATCGGGCCACTATCAGTTTTTCCTTGTGCCTTGAGCCTTGCGCCTTGCAACTGTTTTACGCACTCCGTCCCTGTCGGGGGCGCAACAGGGCTTTCCCGAAGGGTTTGTTCAATTTTTGAACGTCTGTGTATATAGCCATTTTAACAGGCAGATGTCAAGGGTGTAAATTAATCCGGATCAGATGCCATACCAGAACGCATCGGATTTTAGCTCAGCGATCAAAAAAAGATAGAACATCGGCACAAAAGCCAGCATCCGCGCCTCATGGCCGAACTTCCACTCCGGCTGAGGGGTGTTTGGCAAAATTCCGTGCAGGAGCATAAAGCACGCGCTGATCACAAAGTATGCGGCAAAAGTGATCAGCACCGCTTTTTCAGCCCGGCTTATCTCGAGCTTTTTCCTCCGGGCAATCAGGGCCCAGACGCCCATCAGCGTTAGCAGTGACAGGATAGTGCTCGCCCAATGCGCAATCAAGGCGGCTGCCACGGGAAAAATAAATACAAGCAGACTGACGGCTGTGCCAAATATAATAGACCCCATTATTTCATGGTCCCGAGGCTCAATTTTTCAGGTACTGTCCATTTTGGGGAACAAGGTCAGGTCCCGACATTCTTCCATATTGTGAATAACTGTAATTAAAGTTATCAGGCGCGGGTGTCAATGAGGAAATTATAACATACAGCAGAAAGCTAAAAGGCCCGGGGGCAGTGTGAAAGGCCCAAAAATATAAGGCTGCCGGGCGGGTAGCCGTGGATGGTATTGCGGGGAGGACAAGACCGCTTGGATGCTGGATGGAGTCACGGAAAAGTTCGGCATGAAAATGGTTGACCCGGGTATATTTCTGTGGTGAATGAAAAACAAGTGTCGATTTTCCGGAAAATCAGGGGAAATTACCCGGGCAGGGGCGTTTTCATCCTTATTACCAGCAAGGAGAGGAGAGAGGCTTATGATACGGCAAACTGTTTTTTTCAGTGTCATTTTTTCGGCGTTTATCCTTTTTTATGCCTTTTTTGGGGCATTGCCGGTTGCCGCGATGGAAACCCTTATTGTCAGTCCCAGGGCTATGGGCATGGGCGGGGCAGGCGTGGCTTCGGTGGATGATGCCTCTGCCCAGTATTACAACCCGGCCGCATTCGGGTTTTTCGGGCGCAAAAGCGCGGGGGGCGATCGCATTGAAGTGGACAACAACAACCTGGGCCGCAAGGACTGGGGCGCGGATGTGGGTGCAGCCGGAGGGTACCGGCTTTTAAATGATTTCGGCAGGTATGCCGACATCCTGGCCGATATCGACCCTGACCGTCTCAGAACGGGCATCAACGATCAGTCCGACGTGGAGGATCTTATCAACATGATGAACAGCCTGGAGGGGATATCTGGATCTAACAGCGCAATCAATGCAGACGTCACAGGGGGCGTGGCGCTTCGCGCAGGGAATTTCGGCATCGGCACCCGGGGTTTTTTTCAGGCCGTGGGCCGGGTCAATGAACTTGACAGCAGCAACGTGGGGTTGGATGTGAGTACAACCGAGGTGGTCAATGGTATTAACGGTCTTTCTATTGACGGGTATTCCAGTTCGGGCTACCAGTTCCAGGTGTTCAACGTTCAGCAGCAGAGCGAGCTGGAAAGCGCCTTCGGCGATACCGAGGCTGTTCAGCGACTGGACTACATTGCCGCACAGGAAGGCATTGAAAGCGGCAACGTGGCCGGTACGGCGGATCTGCTGGAGGGCCTGGCAGCCGCAGACGGGGACGGAACCCTGGATGACAACACCACTTCCGTATTATTGTCCGGTTTCGGGGTGGCAGAGGCCGCATTTTCTTACGGGTATGCCATAAACGACAGGGTGGCTGTGGGCAGTAACGTGAAGTACATGCGGGGGCGGGTCTACGGCAACCGCGTGATCGTTTTTGATGATGATTCCGATGAGGTCATTGCGGAAACGGATGAAAAATATAAGGAAACAAACAGGTTCGGCCTTGATGCGGCTGTGATGGCCCGGTTTTCCAAGATCAACCTCGGGCTGGTCGGGCGCAATCTCAATTCCCCGGAATTCGACGGGTTAACCGATACCATCGAGCTGTCCAACGGCGAAGTTGTGGATCTGCGCGTGGACGATGTAAAGCTCGACCCACAGGTGACCGCGGGGGCGGCTTATATTCCGTTTACCACCCTGACCCTTGCCGCAGACCTGGATCTGACCGAAAATGACACCCTGCTCGACGGCTACAAGTCCAGAAACCTTTCTTTGGGCGTGGAATGGGATGTTTTCCGTTTTCTTGCCCTGCGGGCGGGCATGTATAAAAACCTCTCGGAAGATGATATCGGCTGGGTTTATACGGCCGGTATCGGGCTCAATCTCTGGGCGGTGCGCCTGGACATTGCAGGCGCGTTTGCAGGGGATGAAGAAGAGTTTGACGGGGAGGATGTTCCAGTTGAGAGCCGCGTGGCAGCCGAGTTGAGCGTGGATTTTTAGTTTGGGTTTCAGTCTGAAAAACGTTCCAGAATGGCTGTTTTGAAATCTTCGATGTCCTCTAAGTCTTCGCGGGCAATACGATAGACGGCGTGGTCGTCGATTTCCCCGTAAAGATGGACAAGCCGGTTTCTGAATTTGGCCATTTGCTGAAGTTTGTGGGCCAATTGCCGGGAGACGACTTCCTGCTCTTCGAGCACCTTGAATGTATCGGCATAATCTTTTGGCGCCCGGTATCTTTCAGATGCGATAATGTGGGAGGCAACGTCAAGGCAGCATTTGATGCTTACCTGGAGATAGTAGCGCATGCTGCCGATCAAGACGGAATCGGCCAGGAATTTTGTTTGTTCTGTTTCTGAAAGATCGCGCAGTACTTGGAGAAAGCGGTCAAGCATCTCGAATTTTTCAACGATCTTGTTGAAATTGACCATTTGTTCCTCTGTCTACCTGCGGGCTGCTTTGACGTAGGCTTGGTGGTAATCGTGGATCACAGGCATAAAATCGAAGAATTTTTTTCGCGTCTGCACTTCGAATTCAACCCGGGTGCTTTCATCCCTGGAATAAACCAGGACTCCCTCGGTCAGGATCCGGCCCAGAAACATTAATGGCAGATCATTTATTGCACGGACGTCGGTTTCAATAACGTGGTCGAGGTCCCGGTCTATCTCCAGAGCCAGGTCCAGTTCACACTCAAGCGGGTCTTCGGCAGACTTTGGATCAAGGAAGATCCCGATATCCAGATCGCTGAAGGGATGGCTCGTACCAGTGGCACAGCTTCCGTAGACATAGGCGAATAAAACCGGATATCGGGAGAATATTTCCGGGGATGTGTGCTTTAATTTGTCAAGGAGTTCAGCAGTGTTCATAAGTTATAAGATTTTCCTGCCGGATCTTTCCCGGGTTTCTGTTTGATTTTAATATACCAGAGAGTTGAAAAAAACGCCAAAGGTTAAATCCGCTCCACCATGTCCGAATCGAGTTCCACGGAGACGGACTGGGCAATGGCGGTGATTGACAGTACCAGGCGGAACTGGTTGTGCTTGCGGGTGATCACGCCTTCCACGTCCTTCATGGGGCCCTTTTTGACCCGCACCCGCTGGCCCACGTTTAAGAAGTCAATGGGATATACCGGCAGGTCGCCGGTGAGGGCCTGTCGGATCTGTCTGAGTTCGGCAACCAGGGTGTTCGGGTCCGGGACTTCTATGAACCGGGCGATGTGGTTGGTTCGAAGCGCGGTGTAGCGGTCCTGGTCGTCTGCCTTTAGAAACATGTAGCCCGGAAAGATCGGCACCAGGCTGTAGCGGACCCGGTTTTTGCTTGACTGCTTGCGCGAGACCATGGGCAGGTAATAGCCGATGTCCTTGCGGGCCAGGTAATCGGCAAGCGCCTTTTCCCGCCGGCTTTTGACATGGGCAATGCGCCAGGGTTTGCCGGGCGTATCATTGTCTAAAAGATCTTCAGGATACAGGGCGTCCGGGTTTTCATTCGGGGACAGGGTCATGGTGAATCAGGTGCGATCTTTATTTTGTTTGGGGTTTTTTACTGATTGACTTTCCGGATCATGGTTTTTAAGAATTCTTGCAGATCGTTTATGTCATGTTGAAGGGTTTGATAGATCCTTTCAAGGTCAAGTTTGCCGTATTCATGCACGATAAGGTTTCGCATGCCCACGGCTTTCACCATTTTTTCGGCAATCTGCCGGTTGATGTATCCGTTTTCTTCAAGACAGTAAAACATCTCATTATTGCTCCCGGGCACACCGAGCCCTTGTTCGCTGATGACGTGGGCCGCGATGTCGATGCAGTTTTGAACCGCCAGCTGAATGTTAAAAAGGATAATATCCTGGGTGTTCTGGTCTTCCATAAAGGCTTGCTTCGGGCCTTCTGCAAGGCTTTGGATCCGGCTTAGATGTTTTTTTGCCGCATTTGTTTTGGCAATAATGATCTCCCGGTCAACCATCTTCAGCCCTCCAGAATCTTTTTTGTCAACCCTGCCTGCATTTTCTGCAAATGAAAATTGAAGTCCGCAATCCGGGAGATTGATATCATTTTGAAATATTTTTCGAATTTTGAGTTCTTGACCAGAACGGGTTTTCCTTTGGATAAAATCTGTTTCAACAGGAACTCGCCGGCATGGTTCATAATGACCGGATGAATATCTTTTTTCAGGTATCTTCCGAGCCCGAGCAGGTATTTTTCTTTCAGGCTTTGCGCGGATTCGAGAAATTCCGGGAAAAGCAGGATTGCGATATCCACGTCGCTGGTTTGATGATCCTTTCCGGCAGCCCGGGATCCGAAAAGATAGACGGCCGCGATTTCGGGCTTATCCGCAAAATAACTTTTTATTTTTTGTTCCAAGTCGTCGGGTCCTCTCTTCGGTTAATTCAGGCATACAGTCTGTATTTGCCGGTATTCATCCATCAACGCGCAGGGCTCTCAGTATATTTTATTTTAATAGAAATTCAAGCTTTCTGCTGAAAAAATCTTCCTTCCCTTCTTGGTTTATTTTTTTTCTTCACCCGAAAGAGAAAATAGAAAGGCGGTTATCATTCAGCCTTTTAAGAAGGGCGTTAAATAATTTGATTAGAAAATCAGAATATTACATTCCATTTTACAATTTGCTCAGTGCATTGAGCAAATTTGCTCAGCGTTAAGGAAATTATGTTTACTTCAGAAAAAGCTGAACTTCAACTGTCATGCACGGGTTCCTGTGCAGTCGTTTACGGTTTTTGTTGGTGAAAGCCCGTTTGTTTTCCGGCGGTTTTCTGGTATTATATTGTTATTGTAAATTTTGGGTTCTTGCTGGATTCGGTAAAGGAGGTTTCGGGCAAATGGCAATGGATGTAAGCGGGCTGCAAAAGGCCCATACCCGGCAGCTGGAGATTAATACCTACGGGCTGGAGCCCGACGGGGCGATCGTTGTGGGCAGTTTGAAAGATGAGTGTTTTGTCACCCGCTACCTGGTAAGCGGGGATCAGCGGCCGCCGGGAACCATTCATCACATGATCGTCCGGATGAAGGTGCGCGGGCCTTTTCTTACGATTGAAGAAGTTGAAGCGGAGATGCCCACGGTGCCGCGGGAGGAATGCCGGCAGACAATTGATACGCTCTCCCCGCTGGCGGGAATGCGCATTGCCTCGGGCTTTACGCTGAAGGTCAAGGAACTGCTGGGCGGGCCGAAAAGCTGTGCGCACATGGTTTCCCTGGTGCTGGCCATGGCGCCGGCGGCAGTGCAGGGCGCCTGGTCGGCCGCATCGCAAAAGCCCCTGGATCCGTCCATATATGCCGAGCGCGCCATGGGGTTTTTGACAGACACCTGCTGGGTCTGGCGCAAGGGCGGGCCCATGGAGCAGAGCCACCGCGAACAGCTCAAGGATTACCTGGAAAGCAAATGAATCGGCTGACAAAAGATTACATCGTTTTTCCGCTGGATTTTTCAACTGCGGCAGAAGCCCGCAAATACGTGCGGCTTTTGTCCGGGCGGGTGGGCATGTTCAAGGTGGGCCTGGAGCTGTTTATCCGCAGCGGGGCCGAAGTCCTGGAAACCATCCGCAAAGAGGGCCGGGCCAGAATTTTCCTGGATCTCAAGCTCCATGACATCCCGGTTACCGTGGGCAGGGCCATGGAGCAGATTGCGGGTTGGCGGGCGGCATACACCACGGTGCACTGCGCGGAAAGCCGGGCCATGCTCCAGGCAGCGGTCGAAGGCGCCGGCCTCAAGACAAGGGTGCTCGGGGTGACCGTGCTGACCAGCGTGTCCGGCAAGGACCTGCAGGAATCCGGGCTTGATGCGGCCTATGCAGATGATCCGGGCGCACTGGTGATGAAGCGCGCGCAGATGGCTTACGAGGCCGGGTGCGCCGGCGTGGTCTGCTCCGGCCAGGAGGTTGCGGAAATCAAGCGCCGTTTCGGCGACCGGTTTGTCACCATGGTGCCCGGCATCCGGCCGGGCTGGGCCGTGGAAGCAGACGATCAAAAGCGGGTGGTCACCCCGGGTCAGGCAGTGAAAAACGGGGCGGACTATCTGGTCATCGGCCGGCCCATCCGGGATGCGGCAGAACCCGTGGATGCCGTGGAAATGATCACCTCGGAAATCGAGGATGCGCTGGCAGGCAGGTAGGGTTGCGCGTGCAAGCCCTGTAAAAAAAGCGTCTGAGTACAGGCTATGGATCCGAAAATCATCAAACTTTTTGAGAAAATGAAGGCGAGCAATTTCTTCTGGAGCTATTCCAGGGAGATTTCAGCAGAGGACATGCGTGCGGAAATCCTTGTTGAAACCGTTTTGAAATACGGGGATGTGGGGGATATTCGGCTGATTTTTAATTATTACGGCCGGGATTATCTTCTGGATGTATGGGCAAAGCGGCTCTTGTATGACAGCCGTTTCCGGAAACTGAATTTTTATCTGGCAAAGGTTTTCTTTGAAGTGGATCCCGAGCAGATCAAAAAGGAAAGACCAGGCGATGACAGGGGAAATAAACTTCGAATGCTTGCTTCCCGGCACGCGACAGGTGCTGGAAAAACTGAGGGATGAATCCGGATTTCTGGCCGATTACGTAATGGTGGGCGGTTCTGCTTTATCACTGCGCCTTTGCCACCGGTTCAGCGAGGACCTGGATTTTTTCGCTTTCGGCAACCGATTTGATAAAAAACCGATATTCGATTTTTTCAGGGGATCGAATTATCGGATGATAAATGACAGTCAGGATCAGATCGATTTGGTGTATGAGGGGGTGCGGATCACTTTCTTTAATGCAAACTGGGATTTTCTCGTACCGGCGGAAGCGTCTTCGCTAAATGTGGCCCCCTTGGAGTTGCTGGCGGGCATGAAGGTGCACACCCTTTTTCTGCGTGCCACGTATCGGGATTATTATGATCTTTATGTGGTCTCGCAGAAGATGAGCTTAAATGAGATGTATCAGGCGGCATTGCGGTTTATTGACGGACTCAATTACAAGCTGTTTTCCATGGCCTTGATATATGTGGATGATATTGCCGATGACAACGTTTCCCACCTAAAACCGGAATTTCAGATTACCAAACAGCAGATCAGCGAATACTTTGTTTCAAAACTGAAAAATCCGTGATTCGCGGTCACAGTCTGCTAAATCCCGAAAAACAGCCGCTTGACAATAAATGCCAGGATTATCAGGGCAACCACAAGCACGGCAATGAGCTGATCCGGGGTAAAGCGTTTCATTTCTGCGCCATGTGGTTATTGGTTGTCCAGGTCAAATGCGGTGTGCAGGGCGCGCACGGCAAGCTCGGTGTATTTTTCCTCGATCACGCAGGAGATCCGGATCTCCGAGGTGCTGATCATCAGGATGTTGATGTTTTCCGCAGCCAGGGTGGCAAACATCTTTGAGGCCACGCCCGAGTGGCTGCGCATGCCCACGCCGATCACCGATACCTTGGCAATGTTTTCGTCACCGAGCACCTCGGCCGCGCCGATTTCTTCCGCCACCTTTTTTTCAACCTCCATGGCCGCGGCAAAATCGGACTTGGGCACGGTGAATGTCAGGTCGGTCATGTTGCTCAGGCGGGTGTTCTGGATGATCATGTCCACGCTGATGCCGGCTTCTGCCACGGGATTGAGGATTCTGGATGCAATACCCGGCTGGTCAGGGACCTTGCGCAGGGTAATGCGCGCTTCGTTCTTGCTCTGGGTGACCCCGGATACCACCACTTTTTCCATATTGGCATCTTCATGCACCACCATGGTTCCTTCCTCCTCGTTAAACGATGATCTGACGTGTATGGGAACGTCGTATTTCTTGGCAAATTCCACGGAGCGGATCTGGAGCACCTTGGCGCCCAGGCTGGCCATCTCCAGCATTTCATCATAAGCAATGCGGGAAAGCTTCCGGGCCTTGCCGCAGATATTGGGATCGGCGGTGTAGATCCCGTCCACGTCCGTATAGATTTCGCACTGATCCGCCTTCAATCCCGCTGCCACGGCCACGGCCGAAGTGTCCGAGCCGCCCCGGCCCAGGGTGGTGATATCTCCGGATGCGTCGATGCCCTGGAACCCGGCCACAACCACGATGTGTCCTTCTGCCAGAAGCGACTTGATGCGTTCGGCTCCGATATCCAGGATGCGGGCCTTTGTATAGCGGTTGTCAGTGAGGATTTCGGCCTGGTAGCCCAGCATGGAGCGGGCCTTGTATCCCATGGCCTGCAGGGTCATGGCCATCAGCGAAACGGTTGTCTGTTCGCCGGTGGCCAGAAGCACGTCCATTTCCCGGGCATCCGGCGGGGTGTGGATTTTTTCCGCCATGGAAATGAGCTGGTCCGTGACCCCGCTCATGGCAGACAGGATCACCACCACGTCGTTTCCCGCATCCCGGGTCCGGGCGACGCGTTCGGCCACGTTGCGGATCCGGTCCAGGTCGCCCACCGAGGTGCCGCCGTATTTTTGCACGATCAGGGACATAATGATTCTTTTCCGCCATTAAAGAGGTTGTTGTGTGTTTATTTGTATTTGCCGGAGCGATGACTGTTATTATCGCCCATAAATTCGAAATCCGAAGCACGAAATCCGAAACAATGAGGAAACACCAATCCTTAATTAAAAGGAGAAATCAGGCATACATGAGACGACGGCCCTTCGGCTGGGGGATCGGGTCGCCGAATTCCTTTGCCGTATCAATCCATAGCTGTATTGCGTCTTTGACATTGCGCAAAGCGGACTCCTCGGTATCTCCATGCGCCATACAGCCGGGGAGTTCCGGTACATCAGCGACAAAAACATTATCCTCGTCGCTCCAGTAAATGATAATTTCATACTTTCCCATATGCTTTCCTGCGAGATTGCATATTATTGATCAGGATTGTCAATGAATCGAAACTCGGATTTTTTCATGGCTTCTACCAGATCCGGGGCCTGGGGTCCATAGAAAAACAGGGAAAAGCGGCGGTTGTCATCGCCGGCGTCCTCGATTTGGATGACAATGTCCGGATCCAGGCTTTCCTCGGGCAGGCGTTCGGCCCATTCCACTGCAGCCAGGTGATTGCCGGAGAGAATTTCGTCCAGGCCGATGTCTGAGAGTTCGCCCGGGTCTTCAATTCGGTAGAGATCCACGTGATACAGGGTTTTGCGGCCCGGATACTCATTTACCAGGGTGTAGGTCGGGCTGGTGACCGGGATGTTTTCCGGCACCCCCAGGCCCCGGGCCAGGCCCTGGATGAAAACGGTTTTGCCCGCGCCCAGGTCTCCGCTTAAGCCGATGATGCAGGGCTCTTGCAGCAGGCCGCCCAGGTGCCGGCCCAGGTTGAATGTGTCCAGGGCGCTTTTGGTTTCAACGCGCAGGTGCATAATCAATTCACTTTAAAACATTGGATGGCAGTCATGGGCGATGTCCTTGAAAGTCCCGTCAATGACCCGCCTGATGGTTTCGGGTATATGGTGCATGACATCTGTTGCAATGTATCCGAAGGGGCCGCGAACCTGGCTCATGATATCAGCAGCAGCCCCGTGCAGGTAAACCCCCAGGTGGCAGGCGTTTTCGGCGGAAAGTCCCTGTGCGAGAAAACCCGCGATCATGCCGGTGAGCACGTCGCCCATGCCGCCCGAGGCCATGCCCGGGTTGCCCGTGGGATTGACAAACGCCCGGCCGTCCGGGTGGGCCACCACCGTGCGCGCGCCCTTGAGCACCACGTGTACCTCTTGGTTTTGGGCAAACTCCCGGGCTGCGGTGATGCGGTCCGCCTGGATATCCGCGGTTTTGGCATCGGCAAGGCGCGCCATTTCCCCGGGATGCGGGGTGAGGATCACCTCTGAGCGCTTTTTTGCAAGCACCGCGGTGTTTGCCGCCAGGTTGTTGAGCCCGTCGGCATCGGCCACCACCGGCACCGGGCTTTGTTCAATCAGCATGTGCACGAGCTTTTCCGTGTCTTTTTCCGTGCCCATGCCTGGCCCCAGGGCCAGGCAGTTTTTGTCTGAAAGCAGGGAGAGAATTTCCTCGGCGTTGTTCTTGCCGAGAAATCCGTTTCCGTTGTCTGCCAGGGGGTGGGTCATGGCTTCGGTGGCCTGGGCCTCAATTGAGGAATTAAGGCTTTGTGCCACTGCCAGGGTCACCAGGCCGGCCCCGGCCCGCAGGGCTGACATGGCGGACATGGCCGCAGCCCCGGTTTTGCCGGTGCCGCCGGCTGCGGCCAGCACGTGCCCGGTCTGCCCCTTGTGGGCCTGCAAATCCCGGGGGATAATCTGGGACCGGATCTTTGCCGCAGTCAGCAGTTGATTTTTCGGGTCCACGTATTGGACGATATACGGCGGAATGCCGATGTCGATAACCGAAAGCCGGCCCGTGTACTCGGCCCCGGGAAGCAGCATGTGGCCGAGCTTGGCAAAGCCGAAGGTGGCCGTGGCATCTGCCTGCACGCATATGCCGCAGGGACGGCCGGTTTCCGTGTGCAGCCCGGAGGCGATGTCCACGGAAAACACGGGTGTTCGCGCATTGTTTACGAAATCGATGACTTCCCGGAAATACCCCTGGACCTCGGAATCCAGGCCGGTGCCCAGTATTGCGTCCACCAGCAGGTCCCGGCCCGCGATTTCCTCCTTGTACTGGGAAAAGGAAAGCTCGTCAGGCAGTTCAATAATCGGGATGCCCAGGGTTTCCATCAGGTTGAAGTTGGCCGCGGCATCGCCTTTGAGCCGGCCCCGTTCGGCCAGCAGGTATACCGAAACATCCACGCCGTGCTGGGCCAGGTACCGGGCGATCACGAACCCGTCTCCCCCGTTGTTGCCTTTTCCCGCGATCACGGCAACAGACCGGGTGTATACGTCGGGCCAGTTTTTAAAAATCACCCGGGTGGCCCCGCGGCCGGCGTTTTCCATGAGCAGCCGGCCGGGCAGCTCGAAGTTCTCGATGGTCCGCCGGTCCATGTCCCGCATTTCATCTGCTGTCAGGATATACATTACAATTCCTTTATCAGGTTCCGCATTTCCCGGACTGCTTTTTCCATGCCCGTGAGCGCGGCCCGGGAGACAATGCTGTGGCCGATGCTGAATTCGTCAATTATCTGATGTCCGGCAAAATATTGGATCGTGTTGTAGCAAAGGCCGTGGCCCGCGTTTACGCCCAGATTCAGGTGGTGTGCCAGTCGGGCGGCTTCCATGACCTCTGAAAACCGGCGCTGTTTTTCATCCGGGGTTGGCGCATCGCAAAAGGCGCCGGTGTGAATCTCCACCATGTCCGCGCCCGCATCTGCCGAGGCCCGGATCTGGCTGCTTTCCGGATCCACAAAAAGGCTGACGGCAATGCCTGCGGCCTGAAGCGTTTGCACAGCCTGGCCCACGGTTTTGCAAAGACCCTGCACGTCCAGGCCGCCCTCGGTGGTCAGCTCGTTTCTTTTTTCCGGTACCAGGGTGACAAGATCCGGCTTTACGTCCGCGGCAATCGCAAGCATCTCGTCGGTCGCCGCCATTTCCAGGATCAGCCGGGACAAAACGGTTTTTCTCAGCAGGTAAACATCGCGGTCCTGAATGTGGCGCCGGTCCTCGCGCAGGTGAACAACAATGCCGTCTGCGCCCCCGAGTTCGGCCAAAGCGGCCGCGTGCACCGGGTCCGGGTACCGAGTGGATCCGCCCCGGGCCTGGCGAAGGGTGGCGATATGGTCAACGTTTACGGCTAAACCAGCCATGGTTCCTTCCTTTTGTAACCTCAGGTTCCTTCAAAATATTCCATTCAACCACGAAGATCACGAAGAATCACGAAGGCAGATTCGTATGGATGAAGTCTTCGTGTGCTTCGTGATCTTCGTGGTTGTATTTAGTGCCTGAACTAAAACCGTCTTTTTCGCCAATATCTGTGTCAGGCTCAAATTTTAATCCTCAGAATACTTCGAGTATGCCTGCGGTTAAAATTTTCGCCTTCCTTGATCTTGACAAAAAATCCTGGTTTTCGTTCGGGCACTATTTAGGCAATACTGCTCATGATGTTTCACCGGTGCGCAGGTGCGCCAGCAACTCTTCGCTTTTTTCCGCCATCTCCGCCGCGTCCTGCGCGTTGGTTTCATGGTCGTAGCCCAAAAGATGCAGTGTACCATGGACAAGCAGTTCCGTAAACCGCTCCTCCATGGAATATCCCGCATCCGCAGCCTCGCGCGCTGCCGTGTCCATCGAGATCACCACGTCGCCGAGCAGCTCGGGTTCGATATCCGGCAGATCCCCGCCGCCCATGGGAAAGGCGATCACGTTGGTCGGCCCGGTCCGGCCCAGGTAATCCCGGTTGAGTTCCGCGATATGGTCATCGTCTGTGATAAGCAGCGAGAGTTCCGCCTCTGCCTTGCCCAGGAGGCTTAGGAGGGTTTCGGCCGTGGTCCGGATTTGCGCCGTTGGTATTTTGTTATGCTGGGGCTGGTTGGTTATCAGTACGGCCATTTGTATCCGTTCACGGTTTTCAGTTTACAGTTCACAGTTTGTAGTTAATCAGTATTGAGCGAATTTCAACTCTTTCTGCTTCGGTTGCGCGGGGGCGTTTACTCGGAGCCGGTCCTTTTTTCGTGTTTTTCGTATGCGTCGATGATTTTCTGTACCAGCTTGTGGCGCACCACGTCTTGTTTTGAAAAAAAGACAAACTCAATGCCCGCGATTCCCTGCAGCAGATCCCGGGCCTGGACAAGCCCGGAGGCCCGGTTGCCGGGCAGATCGCTCTGGGTGATGTCCCCGGTGATCACCGCCTTGGAGTTAAACCCGATCCGGGTGAGAAACATTTTCATCTGCTCGGAAGTGGAGTTCTGGGCTTCATCGAGGATAATAAAGGAATCGTTCAAGGTCCGGCCCCGCATGAAGGCCAGGGGCGCCACCTCGATGACGTCTTTTTCAATGAGGCCCGCGGTCTTCTCAAAGGTCATCATGTCGTGCAGGGCGTCGTAGAGGGGCCGCAGGTAGGGATTGACCTTTTCAGCCAGGTCCCCCGGCAGAAAGCCCAGGGCCTCTCCGGCCTCCACTGCCGGCCGGGTAAGAATAATGCGGTGGACCTGTTTTTTGGCCAGTGCGGCCACGGCCATTGCCATGGCCAGGTAGGTTTTGCCGGTGCCTGCCGGCCCGATGCCGAAGACAATGTCATGATGGCGGATGGCGTCGATGTATTGCTTCTGGACAGGGCTTTTGGGCGTAATGGTGCGTTTGCCCGAGGTCACGTAAACGGTATCCAGGAATATGTCTTTAAGGTTGACGTTGCAGTCCCGGCAAAGTACGTTTGCCGCATAATCCACGTCCTTTGGATAAACCGGGTAGCCCTCTTTTAAAAGGCCGTAGAGCTGGTTAAGGATTTCCTGGGCAAGTTCGGCGGCCACGGTGTCGCCCTCGATGATCACGGTATTTCCGCGGGCGTGAATTGCGGCCCCGGAGGTTTCCTCAACGCGGTGCAGGTGGTCGTTGTGCACACCGAAAAGGCTTTTGGCCAGGTCGGTGTCCGGAAACGTCATTTCGGTTTTGGTCTGTTCCTTGTAATTCATTATCGTGTTTTTG
>JAIPEJ010000055.1 GCA_021737225.1 Desulfobacteraceae bacterium | reverse complement strand
TGGCGCATTGCACGAGGGCCGGAGCAGCTCTTGGCGAAGCTGAGCAGGCGGCCGGCTTTGTTTGAGCCGATAGGCGAGTTTGCCGGGCCGCCGCGAAGCGAGCCTTAGAGATGCCCGGCCCGAGTGCAGCGACATGCGGCAGTCCCGGCAAGCGACGCACGCGGTTCGGCATTGAATACCGGGGTTTTTCCATAAGCTTTCAATATTGTGAGACCCCGCAAAAAAATCGGGGCGCCCGGTTTTTCATGGCGGGAGGTGGGAGCGGAAATGCCGGGTTTGGTTTGTGCTTGCAAAGCCGGTTGTTTTCCCATAAAAAATGGGTTTATGAGTTACGTGTTTGATTTTCATGATGCGCAGAATTACGAGCGCTGGCTGGCAGACGAAAAAAACCGGATGATACTGGATCTGCAACAGCGGCTCATGGTGGGGATGATGCATCCCGGAGTTGCCCAGAGCATCCTCGATATCGGGTGCGGCACCGGGGCAAGCCTGATGCCTTTTTTGAATAAGGGCATTGATCTCACCGGGATCGATCCTTCGCCCTATATGCTGGATGCTGCCGGCAGAAACCTGGGCCATCGTGTGGATCTGCACCGGGGTTTTGCCGAGGACCTCCCGTTTGCGGATAATTCCTTTCATTACAGTGTGATTTTTCTGACCCTGGAATTCTGCGATGATCCCCGCAGGGCACTGGAAGAGGCCTGCCGCGTGACAAAGGATCGGGTGTTTGTCGGTATTTTCAATCGCTTTTCCCTGTATGCGGCCCATCGCCGGGTGAAGCGGCTGCTTAAATCGTCGGTTTATTCGCATGCCCGGTTTTTCAGCATCGGCGAAATACGTCGGATGTTTTTCGCTCACCTCGGAAAAGTCCCCCTGGAATGGAAAACCGTGTTCCAGGTGCCCTGGCTTCCCTCAGAGCTCACACACAGAATCGAGTCCACGAAAATGTTTCAATCCAGCCCGTTTGGCGGATTTGCCGGTATCACGGCAGATCCCGTCCCCCGGTTTCGGACGTTTCCGCTGGCCCTGAAACGCCGGGTCAATCATGCAGGCCGCTCAGGTGAGCAGGTGGCCAGTTGTGCCGGGGATTACCAGAATGAACAAATGGAAAATTGATGGCTTCGTAAAAAGTCCAATATCTGCGTTGCGCTGCATCCCTGCGGAATTTCACGTACGATTAAGTACGCTGCATTCCTCGGGATTTGCGCGCCTTGATCTTGAACTTTTTACTTTGCCATCCCAAAATTGACTTTTTACGAAAACGTCAAAATTGACAATTCGAGCAGGCGCTACCAGAATTAAGAAAGAAGGCAGGACGCAAGTTTTTCAAAGGAGAGGGACATATATGGAAGCGCGGCTCTATGAACAGCAGGCGGAAAACAAGGTTCAGTGCAATTTGTGCAGCCACTGGTGCGAGATAAAGCCGGGCAAGCGGGGCAAATGCAACGTGCGGGAAAACCGGGAGGGAAATCTGTATACCCTGGTATATGACCGGATTATTGCCCGTCACGTGGATCCCATCGAAAAGAAGCCGCTTTTTCACTTTTATCCGACAAGCCTGGCTTATTCCATCGGCACCGTGGGGTGCAATTTCCGGTGCAAGTTCTGCCAGAACGCTGATATTGCCCACATGGCCACGGATCACCAGGGACGCATCATGGGCAAGGCATTTACGCCCGAACAGATCGTGGAGGAAGCCGAGATAACCGGCTGTAAATCGATCGCCTATACATACACCGAGCCCACGATTTTTTTTGAACTTGCTTATGACGCGGCCCGGGCTGCACATGAAAAAGGCATCAAGAACGTGTTCGTTACCAACGGATACATGACCGGCGAGGCCCTGGAGATGATCAGCCCGTACCTGGATGCGGCCAACGTGGATTTGAAGGCCTTTACCGACGAGTTTTACAAAAAATTCTGCAGCGCCCGGTTAACCCCGGTGCTGGATTCAATGAGAAAGATGAAGGAAATGGGGGTGTTTCTGGAAGTCACCACCCTTTTGATCCCGGGGCTAAACGACGATGCAGACGAGCTCAGGGCAATGGCCGAATTCATGGTCACAGAGCTCGGTGATTATACGCCCTGGCATGTCAGCCGTTTTCATCCCACCTATCGCCTGACCGACAGGCCGTCCACGCCGGTGGAAACACTTCGAAAGGCACGGGAAATCGGCCTTTCCGCAGGGCTGAAATATGTTTACACCGGCAATGTGCCCGGCGAGGCCTCTGAGTGTACATACTGCCCCAAATGCAGTGCAAACGTGATTCAGAGAAGGGGTTTTACCGTGGTGGAAAACCGGGTGCAGGATGACAAGTGCCCGGATTGCGGAGCTCCGATAGAAGGGGTGGGGCTTTCATAATTGTTCTCTGCTCCCAGGAAAACCGGATGCTGGCAAAACCTGTTGGCACAAAGCCCGGCCGGCGCATCTGAGCTGGCCTCCCGCCTGGGGATCGCCGCAGATGAGATCCGGGATGTGATGATACGATATCCGGCCCGGATAAATCCATATGCCCTGGACCTGCTCGGGCAGACCGGCGAGCCGATATGGCGGCAGTTGGTACCCCACCGGGCAGAACTGGATGAAGCCGGCCTGCCGGATGCCGACCCGCTGTGCGAAACCGGACAGTCTCCGGCTGACGGAATTATTCATCGCTACCCGGACCGGGTATTGTTCACGGTGTCAACACAGTGCGCCGTTTATTGCCGCCACTGCATGCGAAAGCGCGATGTGGGAACAGGTACTCCCGGGACCGATAAGCTCGTGAATGCCGGCCTTTCATATATCGCAGACACCCCAGCGATAAAAGAGGTGATTCTTTCGGGCGGCGATCCCTTAATGCTCGATGATAACCGCCTGTCTTTCATTCTGGCCCGGATCCGTGCCATTGATCACGTGGAAGTGGTCCGGATCCACACCCGCGCGCCCGGGATGCTGCCCGCCCGGATCACAAATGACCTGGTCCGGGTGCTCAGCCGGTTTCATCCCCTGTATGTCAATATCCAGTTCAATCACCCGGACGAGCTCACCGCAGATGCGGTTGCGGCCTGCAGCCGGCTTGCGGATGCGGGCATTCCCCTGGGCGGACAGAGTGTTTTGCTGGCCGGGGTCAACGATGATCCCGAGGTAATGACCGCCTTGATGCGAAAGCTGCTTGCCGCCCGGGTTCGGCCCTATTACCTGCACCATCCCGATCCGATCAAGGGTACGGCCCATTTCCGGGTGCCGCTGGAAAGGGGACTGTCGATCCTCGAGGCCCTGCGGGGACGGGTTTCAGGCATGGGCGTGCCCCAGTACATGATCGACCTGCCGGGCGGCGGCGGCAAGGTGCCGCTTCTGCCGCAATACGTGCAGGATCATACCGGGCGGTACCTTGTGGTGTACAACTTCGAGAAAAAGCGCTATACGTATCCGTTATGAATCCGAAACACCAAAGCCGAAAATCGCGGGAAGCATTACTCGGGGGAGAAACCGTATCGAACAACTGAAATTCGCGTTTTTCGCACCGCCGATCAGCCAAGGTGCTTACGGATTTGCTTTGTTGCAAAAACACCGCCCTGGCGGGATAAACAGCTTTTTACGGAGAATCCATGACGTTGCAACATGATCTGTTTGCCGAGCTTTCCCTGGCAGACAAGTCCCGGTTGGCCATCCGCACGTTTAAAACCATTGCGGATGCCGCACTGCTGCGCGGTTATTACCGGATGGGCGGCCGGACCGGAAATACCCTGGAAAGCGCCCTGCGCACCCTGAGCCCGGAGATTTACGGGAGCATCAACGACGCCCGGAGCATCGAGTTAAAGGGCCTGGAATATGTCATCGACCGTCTGCCCAGAGGGATCGAGGGCTGTCAGCGGATCGTGATGACCGGCCGGGAGGATTACGAGGGGGCCAGCTTTGAGAAAATCCAGCCGCTAAAGCGCCGCCGGCTTTCCTACCGCATCAGTCCCGGGGAGATGAGTTTTGTCGTTACGCGCGGCCACAGTGAAATATATGACATTCTCACCCACATCACGTTCTTATACGTGGAGGCCAAAAAAGTGCGCAGCAAGATGCGCGATGATTACGGCCTGGTCACCACCGAGTGGAGCACGCTGGAAAAGCATCTTTCCGCCACCGATGACATGCGCGGCAAGGAGCTCGATCAGGCCCTGTGGAACCTGAGCCTGCTGCTGGGCCGCACATTTGATGAAACCAAGGAGACCTATCTGTACCTGGAAAAACACCGCCGGGAGGCAAATGCCAACAGCGGACTTTTTCATATCATATACAACATGGGCAGATGTGCGGACGAAGAGGTCAGCGAAAAGGACCAGGCGGTGGCCGTGCATTTCACGCCTTCGCTGAGCGCGCTCATATTGAACCGGACCCATGCCCGGAAATGGGCGGCGGCGGTCAAGCAGCGCCTGATCGAACTCGGGCTGGAAAAGCGCCCATTGCACATTATCAGTGCCAACCTGCACAGCGTTATTAACCTGATATACGGATTTGCCGCCACGCAAAATCAGGCCGGGGACGAATACACCGGGGATCTCTACGAGTTTGTCCGCTCGCTTCGCCACAAAAGCGAGCAGGTCAGTGCGTTTGCCTGCCAGCGCGGCTGCTGCCTGCTGCCGGATAAGAGCGGGTCCCAGATCGACTGCCAGATTATCGATATGGTCGAGGCGCTTTCACTTGCCCCGCATCCGGAGTTTGGCCTGGACCGCGAGCGCATTGAAAGCGAGCAGCCCGTGCTCCTGGTCATGGATTATGCCTTCGGGGAGCAGGCTTTCGAAGTGATGGATGAGTTGCTATATCCGTGGGAGGTCAACGGAGAGTCCCATATGCTCAATACCCGCTCCATTTCCGTGATCGGCAAGGCGGGGATCCTTCCGGGCAAAAAAGGCGATATCATGCTGGCCACAGCCCATGTCCTGGAGGGCACGCCGCATAATTACATCATCCGCAACGATTTGAACCGAAGCGATTTCGGGGACTCGGATTTTAACGAGAGCATCGGGATTTATACCGGCCCTTTGATTACGGTGCTGGGCACATCCCTGCAAAACCGGTATGTTCTGAAAAAATTTCAGGACTCCACCTGGGGCGCAGTGGGCCTGGAAATGGAGGGAGGGCATTATCAGCGGGCCATTAACGCGGCCTTTATCCGGGGGCACATCTCCGGGGACATCAAGATCATGTATGCCTATTACGCATCGGACAATCCGTTAAAAAGCGGGCAGACCCTGGCCTCGGGGAGCATGGGAGAAGAAGGGGTAAGGCCCACCTACCTGATTACCCGTCGAATCCTGGAAAAAATTCTGGGACCCTGCCCGGCAACCGGCGGGCGTTAACCGCACAGTTCGCATTTTTCCGCGTGAGCCTGTGGTGCGCGTTTTGCGCTGATGATGGTCGGCTTGTACTTATCCGATTTCCGGGCTTTTTTTTCCAGGGCCAGCAAAATCCCCAGGGAGAGAAACAATGCGGTAAATCCCAGTACGGCCGCGAGTATGGACGGGTCCGCACCCAGTGCCGGGGCAGCGCTGTCCCCGATAATGGCCCCCGCGAGCAATGCAACAATGGGAAATATATAGAGCAGCAGTGAGAGCTGCAGCATCCGGCCGGTAGCGTATTCCAGGGTGACTCTGTCGCCGAGTTTCGCCTGGACCGGGTTGAGCGCAATGATTTCCATCTCCCGGGATCCGCCCATGCTGTGGCATGTGCTTTTTTCCGAGCAACCCTCGCACGCAGTGGCCCGCTGCGTTTTGACCACCGCACTGTCTTCTTTTATCTTTGTGACCACGCCGACTTCTCTGGCCATGGCAGTATCCCCCTCGTTTTATACAAAGCGACACATTGAATTTCGCATATTCCCGTGAGAGCCTGGAAACATACCACTGTTCAATTGTTCCTGTTTGTATAAGTAAGGCTTGCGGAAACGGGTGTCAAGCATGCGGGCAATTAAAAAACTGCCCCGGAAATGCCGGGGCCGTCTGGAATGCGCAGGCAGAAGTAGGGGCGAACCTGTGTGTTCGCCCTTACAAATATAGGCCCGTTAATGTCTTCAGTGTTTTTCCAGAATGATTACGCGGTCCGGGCGGTTTGCTTTTCCGGAAAACCTTCATTGCCCGTTTTTGCCGCATAGCAGATGACTCCGCAGCGCAGACACCGGTTTGCCTCGGCTTTTGCCTGTTGTTCGGAGTACCCCAGTTCGATTTCCGGGCACCTGCCGGGCACGTCGTCCGGCGGGCAAGCGGGCATGATCTGCCGGCCCGAAAGGTCCACCCCTTCAAGCCCGGAGACGGTCTGAATGACCGAATCCCCGGATATAACATTTTCCGGCAGTTCGAGATCCAGGTCGTACATGATCTTGTGAATCGATGCCGCGGACCTGCGCCCGGCTGCAATGGCACGTATCGCGGCGCTGTAATCCGTAATCGGATCCGCTTCTGAAAGCAGTCCCTTTTCCTCGCTGTAAACCGGGTTTTTGTAGGGCTGGATGCCTTCCCAGCGCACGGGCGCATCCGGTCCCACCGGCCGGCCTTCTTCACCGGGAAGATCCATGCGCCGGAAGATCGTTTCCGGCAGCCGGCCCGCGTCAATGAAGAGGCTGCCGGCGGCAATCTCAACGCTTTGGCCGGTTTCAAAGTCGGTACATTCCACGGATTCAAGGCGGTCATCTTCGCCGATCAGGCGGGAGAGCCCCGCGTTGAATCTCACGGATGCCCCCGCGTGCTCAATGGCTTGGATCTGTTCGGCGGTAAGCGGCAGTTTTTCCCGGGACTTGCGGAATACTACCGTGATGTTTTCCGCGCCCAGGTGCTTGCAGAGTTTCACGCTTTTTTCAGCGGATTTGCCGCCGCCGGCGATCACCACGTCGGATCCGACCGGGATTTGATACTTGTTGTCCATTCCCGAGCGCAGCAGGTCAATCATCAGGAAAACGCCGGGTACCGGCTGTTCAAGCTCCGAGGGCGCTCTCCGGCCGATCCGGCTGTCCCACCCTCCGGTGGCCAGGAGCACGGCTTCAAATCCTCTTTGAAGCAGGGAGGCAATCGTAAAATCCCGGCCCATGGTCATGTTTGTTTTTGTTGTCACGCCCAGGTCCTCGATTCCGGCAATGTCCCAGTCCAGTACATGCCCCGGCAGACGTTCCCGGGCGATTGCCTTTCGCAGCAGGCCGCCGAGGGTGCCGGTGGCTTCGAAAACCGTGGGGCTGTGACCGAGCCGGGCAGAGAAAAAGGCTGCGGAAAGCCCCTCGATACCGCCGCCGATCACCGCAATCTGCCGGCCGGTCTCAGGTGCGGCATACGGCTGGGAACGCTGATTCTGCTCCATTTCATAATCCGCTGCATAGCGTTTCAGGTAATTAATGGCCACGGGTTCGTCCACCAGGTTGCGCCGGCAGGCGTTTTCACACGGCCTGGGGCATATGCGGCCGATGACCGTGGGAAACGGATTGCGCTCCTTGATGGTCTGGACCGCACCGGAATAATCGCCCCGGGAGACCTGCTCAATATAGGTGCTGATGTTGATTCCCGCGGGGCACGCCCGCTGGCAGGGGGTCGTGCAGTCATCCCTGGCGTATTCCTTGAGAATCCTGCGAGTGACGGATGAAAGCTTGATAATGTGTTTGGGGCATACCCGCTCACAGGTGCCGCATCCGGTGCAGCGCTGTTCGTCAACAACCGGCAGGCCGTTTTCGTCCATGGAAATGGCCGAAAACGGACAGGCTTTCATGCAGGACCCCAGTCCCAGGCAGCCGATATGGCAGACTTTCATTCCGCCGTAGAGCATGGAGGCTGCCTGGCAGTCGCTCAACCCCTGATATTCGAATTTTACATCCGCCTCGCCAACCCCGTAGGTGCAGCCGGGAAGGGCGATATCCGGCTCCTTGGCCTCGATGGACATCCCCATGACAGTGGCTATGGCTTCGGCCAGATCGGCGCCTCCTGCCACGCAGGAATCCGGCGGGGACTCGCCGGCTACGATGGCCTCGGCATTCGGGCTGCAGCCGGGGTAACCGCAGCCGCCGCAGTTTGCCCCCGGCAGCAGGTCGTCGACTTTGAGTACCAGGGGGTCCACGTAAACGTAGAAAATTTTGGATGCCAGAGCCAGCGCCGAGCCGATTATCAGGCCGAGCCCGCCCATCATCAGTATTGCATCAATCATTGCATGCTCCGCTTCGTGTGATTTGTGGCACGATCTTCATCCGATATTAAAATGGCCATATACCATGATTTAAACTGGGTGTCCAATCTGAAAAAAACTCTTTTTCCACATCCCGCCGCCTCTGTCAACAACTCTGTCCCGTCCCGCAAAAAGCCGGGAAGGCAGCCTTTTTTCCATGTTGCCGGGGCAGCAGGGCGGATCTGCATGATAGAGTTCTTGACGGAATTATATTTCCCATATAAAAATAGAATTTTATATACCACGGATTTTTACGGGGCATATCTGTGGGAAAAACCGGCAATTTAACAGATCCGCGCTTGCAGGAGGAAAAATACCCGACAATGGACCATCCCGGCAATGACAATTACTGGCATGAGGTTCAGGAAGCGGCCGCATATTTGGAGACCAGGATCACCGGCCGCCCGGAAATCGGTTTAATGAGCGGAACCGGACTGGGCGGCAGCACGGGGGCCATGACGGTAGACTTTGAAACCGACTATGCAGATATTCCCCATTTTCCGGTTTCAACAGTTGTGAGCCACGCCGGCCGCATGGTTTCCGGGCGGATGCATGGCAGGCATGTTATGGTCATGCAGGGACGGTTTCATCTTTATGAAGGCTACCCGCCCGGCGCGGTGACGTTTCCGGTGCGGGTCATGCAGGCCCTGGGCGTGAAGACCCTGATTATCACCAATGCCGCCGGCGGGCTGAACCCGGAGTTTGCACCCGGGGATATCATGGCCATTGCCGATCATATCAACCTGACCGGGGAAAATCCCCTGGTGGGTCCGAATAACGAGGATTGGGGAGTGCGTTTTCCTGATATGTCCGCGGTATACAGTCCGGAGTTAATACGGCTTGCCGGAAATGTTGCTGAAAAAAATGGGCTGCGGATGAAGAAGGGTGTTTACGTTGGACTCAAGGGACCCAGCCTGGAGACTCCGGCGGAAACACGCTTTATCCGGCAAATCGGCGCGGATGCAGTGGGACTTTCCACGGTTCAGGAGGTCATAGCTGCCGTGCATGCCGGCATGCGCGTACTGGGACTTTCCATTATCACCAATGTAAACGATCCGGATCGTCCGGAGCCGGCGACAGTGGCGGAAATTATCGGAGTTGCGGAAAACGCCGCCCCCTTTCTGGCGCAATTGATCAGCGGTGTTATAGAGGAGTTTTAAATGACGATTTCCCATGACCTGCTTATTGTCAACGGAACTGTTGTGACCATGGATGAGGCCGACACCGTTATTGAAAACGGGGCGGTGGCAGTATCCGGAGACGCCATCGGCTCGGTGGGACCGGCCGGCGCAGTGGATGTCAAAAACGCAGCCCGGATCATCGACGCAGACGGCGGAATTATTATGCCGGGCCTGGTCAATACGCATACGCACGCGGCCATGACCTGCTTTCGGGGCCTGGCCGACGACATGGAACTGATGACCTGGCTCAATGAGTATATCTTTCCGGCAGAGGCCAGGCTGGATCATGACAAGGTCTATACCGGCGCCTTGCTGGCATGTGCGGAAATGGCGCTTTCCGGCACAACATGTTTTTCCGACATGTACCTTTTCGAGGGCGCTGTTGCCGAGGCTGCCAGCCATGCCGGGATGCGTGCCGTGGTAGGCGAGGTCCTCTATGATTTTGATTCGCCCAACTACGGTCCGATAGAAAAAGGTTATGAATATATGGAAAAATTGATCCACCAGTGGCAGAATGACCCGTTGATCACCATTGCCGTGGAGCCGCACTCGCCTTATTTGTGCGCACCGCAGTTGCTGCAGCGGGCTTCAGCCATTTCCGGGCAGTACGGGGTCCCCATGATCATCCATGTGGCCGAAACCCGGGCAGAAGTCGAAACCATGAAAAACCGGTATAATTTGACTCCGGTGGCTCACCTGGCGGATATCGGCGTGCTTTCCCCCAGGCTGGTGACCTGCCACTGCGTGGCTGTCAACAAGGAAGATATTGAACTGCTCAGGGCGCATGACGTGAAGGTTTCCCATAACCCGGAGAGCAACATGAAACTGGCTTCGGGAATTGCCCCGGTCCCGGATATGATCCGCGCCGGGGTGTGCGTGGGCCTGGGTACGGACGGGCCCACAAGCAACAATAACCTGGACATGTTCATGGAAATGGATGCCGCCGCCAAGATCCATAAGGTTCAGCGCCTGGACCCCACGGTAATGGATGCGCGCAGCGTGCTGCGCATGGCCACCATCGATGCGGCCCGGACCCTTGGCCTGGGCCATGAGATCGGATCTCTGGAGCCGGATAAGAAGGCGGACATTATTGTGATCGATACGAAAAAGCCGCACCTCACACCGATGTATAATGTGTATTCCCATCTGGTTTACGCGGTCTCCGGCCATGACGTACAGGCCACTATCATCAACGGCGTGCCGGTGGTTACGGAAGGACGGATGACCACGTTTGATACCGATCGGGTCATGGATGCGATGAAGCCCATTGCCGAAGAAATCCGGCATCTTCACGATTGGGACGGCAGCCGCGCTGCGGCCCGGAAGAAACGGAAATAAAACATGATTGTCAATCACCGGAGACAAGGGGGAAAATCCCCGGACCAGGGCGGAGGGAAAACGTTGGACAGGCCAGAAGTTCGTTTTTGCTGCGGGGTTGTCTGCATGCTTCTGCTCGTGACCGCTTTGTTTTTATTCCCGGCTGCCACGCAGACGGTGTATGCCCAGCAGTCCGGGGCGATGACCACGGGCGCCCGGCAGGCCGAAGAACCGGAAGGGCAAAGCGACTTTGAGGGGTTTGCGGAATTTGACACCGGGGAGGACTCCGGCCGGGGCGAGGTCTTTGACCCCCTTTCCGGATACAACCGCTTTATGACCCGGGTAAATGACAAGTTCTATTTCTGGGTCTTAAAACCGGCAGCCAGCGGTTATGCAAAGGTGACCCCGGCGGTGGTGCGGCGTTCGGTGGGCCGTTTTTTCAAAAACCTGGGGTATCCGGTGCGTTTCGTCAACAACCTGCTGCAGCTCAAAGTCAAGGGGGCGGGCGTGGAAACCGCCCGCTTTTTGGTCAATACGACTGTGGGCGTGGCCGGGTTTGCCGATCCGGCCGAGGCGTGGATGGATCTCGAGGCCTATCCGGAGGATTTCGGCCAGACCCTGGGCGTCTATGGGGTCGGCAGCGGATTTCACCTGGTGCTGCCGCTGATGGGCCCGTCAAATTTGCGCGATGCTGTCGGCAAAGTGCCGGACATGTTTCTGGATCCGGTTTATTATGTCGAGCCTTCGGAGCTGGCCATCGGGATTTCCGCATATGACCGGGTCAACTACACCTCGCTGCATCTGGGCGAATATGCGGAGTTGAAAAAGAATGCCGTGGACTGGTACGTTTTCCTTCGAAGCGCATATGAGCAAAACCGCAGGAAGAAAATTGCAGAATAGGGGGATGGGAATGAAAAAGCTCTTATGCACGGGATTGATTGTGCTGGTAAGCTGGGTTGCAGCCGGTCCGGCCGCAGCCGCCGATAACCCGGAAGCGGCCAGGGATCTGCTTAAAAGCAAGATCGACAGCGTGCTGCAGGTGCTCGAGCAAAAGGAGTTATCCGATGCAGAAAAGCGCGAAAAGGTTGAGTCCATCGTTGACCCGGTGTTTCATTATGATTTGATGGCAAAACTGTCCCTGGGGCCCGGACACTGGCCGAAGTTATCCGCCGACCAGCAGGAAACTTTTTCAAGACGGTTCATCCAGCGGGTAAAAGCCTCCTATTTTGATAAGATCTCCATGTATTCCGCAAACACGGACGCGGAATTTACTTATGACCCCATACGCACGAGAAACGGCAAGGTGCATGTCCCCCTCCAGGTCCGGACCGGGAGCAACAAGATTGAAATGGTGTATAAGTTTTACCGGACAGGCGATTCCTGGAGGATCTATGATGCGGAAGTAAACGGAGTAAGCATTGTTCAGAGCTACAGGTCGCAGTTTAACCAGATGCTGAAAGAGGCGACCGTGGAGGAGCTGCTCAGGGATTTGAAATCCGATGAAGAGATGCAATAAGACCGGTTTTCCGGTTTCACCACCCGAAAAGGTCTGCCCGAATCCATGATGCAGCGGTTTTCCCCCATAAACTGGTTTTACGACCGGGTACTGTTTGCCCGGCCCGTAGTTGTGCTGGTCTGCTTCTTTGCGGCAATCGGCATTCTTGCCGGATACTCCGTAAACTTTGAAATTGAGGCCTCGCCCAATACCCTGGTCCAGCAGGACAACCAGGATTACCTGTACTACCAGGAGATCATCGACCGGTTCGGATTCGAGGATTTCCTGGTGATCACGTACAGCCCGGATGAAAAAGACCTGCTTTCCAGGCAGGTGCTTTCCCGTATCGGAGAACTCCGGGACGCGGTGGAAGCCGTGGACGGGGTGGATTCCGTGATGACCCTGCTGGACGTGCCGCTTCTGGAAAGCCCGCCCATGCCGCTTTCCGAACTTGTGGATAACGTCAGGACCCTTTCCTCGGAGAACGCCGACCTTGAACTGGCCAGAAAAGAGCTGAAAACCAGTCCCTTATACCGGAATTTGCTGGTCAGCCCGGATCTGAAAACAACCGGTCTGCAGATCAATCTGGAGGGTAACCCGGAATATGAAAAGCTCTGGGACAGGCGGCAGGATTTGCGGCAAAAAGCCGCTGATCAGGGTCTGAGCCAGAGCGAAAAGCGCGAGATGGAAAACGTGGCCGCACAGATGGATGCCCTGTGGAACCGGATGGAAGCTGATCGGGCGGAAATCATTTCCGGCATCCGGGCGGTCATGAAAAAGCATGATGACCAGGCAGACCTGTTTCTCGGCGGCATCACCATGATCGCAAACGACCTGATGCACTTTATCAAAAACGATCTCAAGGTCTATGGCGGCGGCGTGGTGTTTTTTCTGGTCCTGGTGCTGGGGCTGATTTTCCGGCAGGCGCGCTGGGTGATTCTGCCGTTGGCAAGCTGCGCCTTTGCCGCCATTGCCATGGTGGGACTGCTCGGCCTGTTCGGGTGGAAGGTTACGGTGGTTTCCTCGAATTTCATTTCCCTGCAGCTGATTATCACCATGGCGATTTCCATCCACCTGATGGTGCGATACAGGGAGCTTAGCATAAAGGATCCGCACCAGAGCCACCCGGAGCTGACCCGTCAAATGATCATGGATATGAAAATCCCGTGTTTTTACGCGGTACTGACCACCATTGCCGGCTTCGGCTCGCTGATATTCGCGGATATCAAGCCCGTGCAAACCTTTGGATGGATGATGGCCGCAGGAATCCTTGTGTCGCTGGTGGTCACGTTTGTCTTTTTCCCGGCCGCCCTGGTGCTGTTTAAAAAGCCCCCGCAGCCCAAGGGCGGGCTGACAAAATTGTCTTTTACCCGGGGATTGTCGCGGTTTACCGAGGCCCACGGCCGCCTGGTGCTGGTGTTAAGCGCCGCGGCCCTGGTGGTGAGTGTGGCCGGCGTATCCCGGCTCCAGGTGGAAAATGCGTTTATCAATTATTTCAAGTCCTCAACGGAAATCTACCAGGGGATGAAGGTCATTGACCGCCAGCTCGGGGGAACCACGCCGCTGGACGTGATCATTGATTTTGATGCTGCCGGCGGCCTTTCGCCGGCAGCCGCGGAATCGGCGCCGGCCGACGGCGGGGGAGGATCAGACGACGAGTTCGGCGCGTTTTCTGAATTTGAAGAGCCGGCCGATTCGGACAAGTACTGGTTTACCCCGTACCGGCTATCGCGGATCGAGGCGGCCCATGATTATCTCGATGGCCTTGAAGCCACGGGCAAGGTGCTTTCCCTGGCCACGCTGAAGAAAGTTGCCGAGCGCGTCATCGGCGGGCCGCTGGACAGCTTTGACTTGAGCCTGCTGTTTAACGAGTTTCCGGAAGAATACCGGCAGATGTTAATCGAGCCGTATGCCTCCATTGAACACAACCAAGCCCGGATCAGCCTGCGCATTATTGATTCCAGGCCCGGGCTTGACCGCAACGCCCTGCTGGAAGAAATCCGGGGCGGTTTGCCGGGGCAGGCCGGATTTGAAGCCGGCAATGTGCATTTGACCGGCATGCTGGTTTTGTACAATGATGTGCTGCAAAGCCTGTTTGACTCCCAGATCCGGACACTGGGGCTGGTTGTGCTGGCCTTGATGACAATGTTTTTGGTTTTGTTTCGCTCCGTGAAAATCGCCCTGATCGCCATTTTCCCCAACCTGCTGGCCACGGGCGTGGTGCTGGGGGCCATGGGATGGATCGGCATTCCGCTCGATATTATGACCATCACCATTGCCTCGGTCTGCATGGGTATTGCAGTGGACGACACCATTCATTACATCCACCGGTTTAAGCGCGAAATCGAGGCGGACCGCAGCTATATCCAGGCCATGCACCGGTGCCACGGAAGCATCGGCTATGCCATGTACTATACCTCGATTGCCATTATTATCGGTTTTTCCATTCTGGCCACCTCGAATTTCATTCCCACCATTATTTTCGGCGTTTTTACGGGCCTTGCCATGTTTATCGCCCTGGTATCCGCCCTGACGCTGCTGCCCCAACTTATTATCTGGATCAAGCCGTTCGGCCCGGATGCCGGTACTGCGGGACTGCAGCGTTAATTCCGGCCCCGGCAGACACCTTAAACTGTCGTTTTGACGAAGTGTCTCCGGGCATTTATGTTTATTATATTTAGTGTTTCATAACGGATCGCAGCCGGCCTGCCGGTTATTGCACCGGCATTTTGAATGACTTTACAGCAGTTTTTTCCAGACAAGGCGTTTTTTATTCATGACCGTATCCGAATCCATTATCCAGCAACCCTCCCCGGGCACCCGGCGCATCGCCTTCAGGGGAGACGTGTGGCATCTGCGGCTGCAGGTG
>JAIPEJ010000054.1 GCA_021737225.1 Desulfobacteraceae bacterium | reverse complement strand
GGTCGCTGTACTGGGTTTTTTCGGCTGGCAGCGCATTATGCAGTGGCATGAAAGCCAGGTGCAGTCCGCGGTGGAACAGGCCAAAAAGGAAATGGCCGCACAGCAGCCGCAGACCGAGGAGGAGGTGCGGCGCTGGCTGGAAGAAAATGTCGACCGCAGGCGCTCGCCCAGTGCCTCGGAAGAGCGGATGGCCGAAGTTTTCGGCGAACCCGTGTTTACCGACAGGGAAACCAAAAACGATCAGCTTTCCACGTGCGATCAACTGGAGCGGCGAATTGCGTCATTTTTTGATTACCTGGACGGGAAAAAGGGCATCGGTGCCGACGACAAAGGCACCTACGAGGTATTTGCCGAAATGATGACTGACATTGCAGAAACTCCGCCGCTGGTGTCTGCTGAAATCCGGAAGCTTTCCAGCCTGCTGCGCAACCGGTCCCACTTTTTCCGGGTGCTTGGGAAGGACCGCATCGAGATGGTCAGCGCTGTGCTCAGGGCCGAAGATGACGTGCTGGAGCCTGCCATGGCCAATTTCTACAAGTATTACGTCTCCGAGAAATGCTGCGAGAATCGTCGGCTGGACTGTATCCCGGACAAAACCCTCTACGCGTATGCCGCCTTTTTCCTGGATACCCTCGGGGGGCAGAGCTACCTGATGCGCCGGGATTCGATGGTCCGGGCACTGACCCGGTATTACTGCGTGCTGATCCTGGACCGGGCCATTGATCAGGGCATTAACCGACACGGCCTGGATATCCGCCCCCATATCGCCGATGTTTTAAACACGGTCCGGGGCCGCAACGACCTGCGCCTCCAGCGGCGCTACGTTGCAAAGCTCGAACAGCTCAGGGCGGATTACGGGGCGCCGTCCCGGCAGTAAGCCGCTGAAAATCTGCAAAGGAGGACTTGGCCATGACCGAACAGTGGGAAAAGGAACTTTCATGTGCGGTATCCTGCAGCCGGTGCCATGCGCACCTGGGCGCGGATGACCGGCGGATTCTGTCAGTATATGACCATCAGCCCATCTGCATGGCGTGTAAAAAGCAGGAGGAAAATCAGCCGGATTACGAAGAGACCTCCCGGCAGATGATCGGCCAGTGCATGGCCGAAACCGAGGCCAAATGGTCGGACCCGGGCGGGTATTGCTTTTACCACTTCTATCCGTTTAAATGCGATTAATCCCTGAATTGAGCGTTTCAGATTTTTAAAAGCAACTCACTTGAATCGCTCAATTCAGGTAGCAAAAATCGGGGAAAGATTTAAAACCTGTCCCCGATTTTCTGCTAAAAGCTGTAAACCAGGGTCAATGCGGTCTCCGTGTCTGTTTTTTCCGTATCCGGCGGAACCCGGCTGGTGTGCTTGAGGGTGTAAGAGGCCTTCATGGCCAGGCTGCCGGCGATCTGGCTTTTCAGGGCAGTGACTGAGCGCGTGATGGTTTTGTCCTCCCCGGTCTCCACGATGACCTTCTGCGTGAACACGGCAGCCGAATTGAAGCTGTATTCGAAAAACCCGCCCACGTGCAGGATGGCCTCTTTTTCCTCGTTATCTGCGACCGTGTCATCATCAATCTTGCTGTAGCGATAGCCGGGGCCGACTTCTCCGGAAAGTTCCATGCTTTCGGTTTTCACAAATATTCGGCTGTAGCCTGCGGTCACCGTGTACTGGTAATCATACCCGGAAAACCGGTCATCTTCATACCGGCCCATCAAAAAGGCCGAATTTCTGGCATCAAACTTGTAATTGCTCTGGGCGGATACCAGGAAACGCTGGGCCGTGGTCTCCTCCTCGCCGGTGTCCTCATCGGTTTCTGATCTGAAAAGGCTCTCGTAATGGAGGTTGTGCTTCCACCGGGTGACTTCCCGGGTGATGTCAAACCGGAAGTTCATGGACTGGGTTTCTGTGTTGCCGTCGGTCATCAGGTAGCCGAGTTCGGCTTCGGCGTCCCATGGGGAGCCTTCGGTTTCCGAGTCCTGCTGTGCAAATCCGGGTGCTGCAGCAAAGACCGTCAGGAACGTGATCAGGGCGATGCACAGGAAATTGGAATTTGCTTTTTTCAACATGATGCCTCCTCTTGAAAGATCGTTTTCGCCTTGTTTTATGATAATCTTGATCAGCCTGTAAAAAGTCCTTTTTACAGGGAGTGTTAAGTTTTAAGTGATTAAGTGGTTAAGTAAAATCAGAATGTTATCATTTTATTATCTGGCGGTTATAACAGTTTCAGGACTTCCAAGGAAATCCTTTTTTTCGCTCTTGCGAAATTGCATTCGTTGCCCTGAAGGCGGTGCGGAAAAGCGGGTTTCCGAGCGGAAATCGAGGCTCGGAGAGGCTCCTGGAGCGAGGAAACTCCTTTTTCGCGCCGCCGTTCAGCCAAGACGCTTACGCCCGGTATACAGCGTGGCGATCCCGGCAGACAGCTTCAGCCACTGCACATCGCAAAACCCCGAATGCCGCATGAGCCTGCCGAATTCGGCCGGCTGCGGAAACCCGAGCACCGAGGCCGGCAGGTAGCGGTAGGCGCGGATATTTTTTGAAAACACCCCGCCCACGGCCGGCAGGATTTTTTCGAAGTACAGCAGGTATAGGGATCGAAGCGGGCCCGGCGCGGGAGTGGCCAGCTCGAGCACGGCCAGTATGCCCCCGGGCTTTAACACCCGGCAGAATTCTTCCAGGGCCTGCTGCCGGTTGAGAATGTTTCTGATGCCGAATGCGATGGTCACCGCATCAAAGGCGTTTGCGGCAAAAGGCGTCTGCAGGGCGTCTGCGGCCAGCAGAAAAACCCCGGCGCCCGGACGCGACCGGGCGGTTTTATTTGCGGCAATGGCCAGCATTTCCGGGGAAAAGTCGATGCCCCGGATCTGCGGTGCCTTTTTCTGTCGCAGAATTTCAAGTGCCACATCGCCCGTGCCGCAGGCCGCATCCAGTACCCGGCCGTCTTCGGGCAGGTCCAGGGCGGCCACCATCCGGCGGCGCCAGGAAACATCCTGCCGCAGACTCAAAAGCCGATTGAGGAAATCGTAGCGGGACGCAATTGCGCCGAACATGCTTTTGACAAAGCGCGCGTGTGTTTTTTTGTCCATTGACAAACCGTGATTATGCATTATTGTCTTGATGTAATTCAACAACCCATCTATATCCCGGGCATTACAGGTTTCCTTAGCACAACACAGGCTGTTTTCAAATGCCTTGATTTTTCCGTGATCAATTTGATAATAAGGCAGTCCGGATCAGTGAATGAAAACTTCAAACTTTATCGGTCGGTTAACCACATATGAGTGAAAAACGAGATTATTACGAAGTTCTCGGCGTTGACAGAAACGCCGATGCCAACGAGCTGAAAACCAAGTACCGCAAAATCGCGCTGAAGTATCATCCGGACAAGAATCCCGGGGATACGGAGGCCGAGGAAAAGTTCAAAGAGGCGGCCGAGGCTTATGAGGTGCTGTCCAGCCCGGAAAAGCGGCAGATGTATGACCAGTTCGGTCACCGGGCATTTGAAAACGGCGGCGCCGGTCAGTCAGGCGGTTTCCGGGATTTTGAGGACATTTTTTCGAGTTTCGGTGATATTTTTGAGGATTTCTTCGGTTTCCGGGGCGGCCGCGGCGGCCGGACCCGGGCCCAGCGGGGCGCGGATCTGCGCTATGACCTGAAAATCGAGTTTGCGGATGCGGCATTCGGCAAGGAAACCGAGCTGGAACTGGAAAAAATGGAAGCCTGCGATGAGTGCCGCGGCACCGGCGCAAAGCCGGGCACCGAGCCTCAGACCTGCAGTCAGTGCCGGGGCTCCGGACAGTTCGTACGCACGCAGGGATTTTTCCAGGTCAAGAGCGTATGCCCCAAATGCCGCGGCCAGGGCAAAATTATCACAGAGCCGTGTCCCAAGTGCCGGGGCCAGCAGCAGGTGGCCACCCGCAAGAAGGTGGAGTTAAAGATTCCGGCCGGCGTGGACAACGGATCGCGGCTGCGGCTGGCAGGCGAGGGCGAACCGGGTGCCAACGGCGGCCCGCCAGGAGACTTGTACGTGTTTCTCCATGTCAAGCCGCATGACATTTTCGAGCGGCGGGACAATGACGTGGTCTGCAAGGTGGAGCTTTCCTTTATCCAGGCCGCACTCGGCGACGAGATCACGGTGCCCACGCTCACGGGAGAGCAAACCGTTGAGATCCCCAAAGGCACCCAGTACGGCGATACCGTGAAGCTGACCAACATGGGAATACCAGCACTGCGAACGGGGCTGCCCGGCGACCAGATCGTGGAGGTGCACCTCAAGACCCCCAAGAACATGTCCAAGCGCCAGGAAGAGCTGATGCAGGAATTTGAAAAGCTCGAATCCGAGAAGCTGACCTCAAAGATCAGGCGGATTTTCACCAGAAACGGGGAGAAATCTTCCAAGGCCGCCAAGTAGTGCCCATCCAGAAATGGCTAATTTGCCCAATTTCTGCGTCAGGCTCAAATTTTAATCCTCAAAATACTTTGAGTATTCCTGCGGTTAAAATTTTCGCCTTCCTTGAACTTGAACAAATTATCCGATCTCTGGATGGACACTAAAGATCAAGAAAAAAGGGGACAGATTTAAAATCTGTCCCCGGACACGCTAAAGCAGCAACCAAAGCAGCAGCAGGGCAACAGGAATCTGATTCATGTACGAACTCAAAGTGGTGACCCGGTTTGCCGCCGCCCACCAGCTCAAGATGGTAACGGAAAAATGCGAGAACCTCCACGGCCATAACTGGAAGGTGGAACTTTGCGTGGCCGGGCAGAACCTGCAGGATTCAGGCGTGCTCATGGATTTCGGGGTGATCAAGCAGCGCCTGGGCGAAATCATTGACGGTCTGGATCACAAGTTTTTAAACGAACTGCCGGCCTTTTCCAGCGCCAACCCCTCATCGGAAATGATCGCCAGGTATATTGCAGATGAATTTGCCGAGCGCATTGCAGAAGGCGAGGGCCTTTTCGTCTCCCGGGTCAAGGTCTGGGAATCCGACGATGCCTGCGCAAGCTATTCTCCGCCCCGGTAGGCGGCAAGCAGCTCGGACCGGGTGATAATGGAGCGGACATCGGGAACCTCCCGGCGAATGTTTTCCGCGCCGCCCTCCTGCCGGTCTATGAGCAGTACAACCGAGTCCACGTAAAGCCCTTCATCGCGCGCGCGCGCAATCGCCTTCAAAGTCGATCCCCCGGTGGTGGCCACATCCTCGACAATGGCCACGCGCTCGCCGGCATCCAGATCCCCTTCAATCCACTTGACAATGCCGTGATCCTTCTGCGTTTTGCGGATGGAAAAGGCCTTGACCGGTGCGCCCTGAAGTTCCGAGACAAAGGCCGCGGCAACCGCGATGGGGTCTGCGCCGAAGGTCATGCCGCCCACGGCGCCGATGTCCCGGTCCCGCACGGCTTCAAAGACCAGGTGACCGATCAGGTAAAGCCCCCGGGGGCTGAGCGTGACCGGCTTGCAGTTGATGTAATAGCGGCTCATCTGGCCGGATGCCAGCTTGAAAATCGGCTCTTCGCTGTATTGAAATGATTTTTGACAGATCAGGTCGATGAGTTCGGGTTTCATTTGGTTTTCTCGCCTCCGGTATTTGCGGCCCGCCCCGGGGCCCGGGTGCTGCCGGCAAGGAAAATGTTGATTTCAGGCAGAAGATTCGATAAAAATATCCCCCACTGATTGGAAGAAGCCGTGTGAAGAAAGCGTCAGTGGGGGTGTCAGGAAAAACCGGGGGCGGCACTCCCTGACTTTGACTTCGGCTATACCAGCGAAACCGCTTTCCGTCAACAGAAACCACGAATGCCCATGAATGCCATTGATGCACTCGACAATCAGATCATCCGGTTCCACGGGGTAACCAAGCACTTCGGGGAAACCTATGCCCTGCGGGATCTTACTTTCGAGGTCCGCAAGAACGATTTTCTCTTCATCACCGGGCCCAGCGGCGCGGGTAAGTCCACACTGATCAAGCTGCTGTACATGGGCGAGCGCATGAGCGACGGATACGCGATTATCGACGGAATGAACCTGGCCAGAATCGGCCGCCGGCAGATCCCGCAGCTTCGCCGGAAAATCGGGGTCATTTTCCAGGACTTCAAGCTGATTGCAAACCGCACGGTCTTCCAGAACGTGGCCCTGGTCATGGAAGTGGCGGGATTCAAGTCCAGAAGCGTGATCCGCCAGCGGGTGGAGGATCTGCTGGAACTTGTCGGGCTGCCGCACCAAGCGGACGCCTACCCGCCGACGCTATCGGGCGGGGAAAAACAGCGGGCGGCCGTGGCCCGGGCAATGGTGGGAAAGCCCAGGATCATCCTGGCAGACGAGCCCACCGCCAGCCTGGACCCGGACGCCTCGGAAAGGGTACTCCAATTGCTGCGCGCCGCGCATGCCCGGGGGGCCACGGTGCTGATCACCACACACGACACGCGGCTGCTTTCGCGGTTTGATGCGCGGGTGATTTACCTGGAATCCGGCCGGCGGGTCGATGGCCCGGCGGCAGCGGAGAATGTAAATGATTGATGTCTGCCGCAGGGCGCTGAGCGATTTTTACAGGCACCGGTACCTGCACGGGGTCTGCCTGTTTACCATCGCCCTGTCCGTGTTCATTATCAGCGCGTTTGCCCTGTTTTTCATCAATGCCGGCGAGCTGATGGGCGCATGGCAGCAGGGCATCCGGATTACCGCCTACCTGAAGCCGGATGTAACAAAAAAGCAGGCCGCGGAATTGGCCACGGATATTGAACAATACGCGGGCGTGGCCTCGGTTTCCTACGTGTCCGGAAAAGAGGGTCTGGCTTGGTTAAAAGAGCAGCTCGGGGCCGGGTCCTCGCTGCTTTCGGACTTGAAGGAAAATCCGCTGCCCGATGCCCTGGAGATCCACCCGGCCAAAAACATGGCTGCAATGGCCGGGGCTGACCGCCTGGCCGGGAAAATCGCCGGGTTTGCCGAAGTCTCGGACGTGGAATATGCCCGGGAATGGATGCAGCGGTTTTACGGGATCTACAACCTGTTCAAGGTGACCGCTTTTGTCATGGCCGGCCTGGTGTTTGTGGCCATCCTGTTTATCGTGGCCAACACGATCCGGCTGATTCTGTATTCCCGGCGCGAAGAAATTGAGATTACGCGCATTATCGGCGCGGACGAGGCATTTATCAAGCATCCCCTCTACCTGGAAGCCCTGATGCTCGGCAGCTTCGGGGGAGTTGCCGGGCTTGCCATGCTTTACGGGGCATTTTTTTCCCTGATGCCAAAGCTTTCGCCCGAGGGGCTGCTGCCGTTTTTCCAGGTCCGATTTCTTCCCCTGGAGCTGGTTTTGGCGATCCTGATATCGAGTATGTTTGTGGGGTGGCTGGGTTGTTATTTTTCCATCCGGCGCTTTTTGCGCGTATAATCATCGTCTTTGTCCTTGCGGCCGTGCTGTGCCATCCGGGAACCGGCCTGTGCGAGAAGCTGGTGCAGACCGGCGTGGTCCAGGTCGGGAGCCTCAACATGAGGCGCGCCCCGGACAAGGCGTCGCCGGTGATACGGGCGCTGGAAAAGGGCGTGGAGGTGCGCATCCTCAACGAGTCCGAAGAATGGTTCCAGGTGGTCCACGATCAGGAGATCGGGTATATTTACAACAACCCCCGCTACCTGGAACGCTATACCCGCCACAAGGTCACCGGCGATGAAACGGACATGGACCGGGAAGTGGCCATGGCGCGGGCCCGGGAGATCGAACGCCGGATACAGGAGAAAAAAAAGGAAGTGCGGCAGTTTTCCGTAAAGGAGGATGCCGTCATTGAGGACCTGGAGGAAATCGACCGCAGGATCAGTCAAAAGCGAAGGCAGATCCGGGGGATCATGGAGGCAGCAGAACAGATCAGCGCCCGGATTACGCGCCTTGAAGCCGAGGCTGAAGAAATCCGGGCCAAACTCGAACACCGGAAGGAATATGCCGGCCGCCGCCTGGTGGCCCTCTACAAGATCTGCCGGCGCGGGGAAATGAGCCTGCTTGCCACGGCTGATTCCGTCCACCAGTTGTTTTCGCGCAAAGCCGCCATTGAACAGGTTCTTGCACATGACGAGAAGGTTATCACAGAGTTGGCGGAAATCACGCGCCGGCTTGACCGCGTGATTTCGCGCTTAAATGAAAAGCAGGCGGAAAAGCGCCAACTTGCACAGCGTTATGAAGAAAGCCTCAGCGAACTTGCCGCCCGGCAGGAAGAACGTAAAGCCGTGCTGGCCTCCCTGAAAAGCGGCAGATCAAAGCGGGAGGATACCCTGGAATACCTGCGTGAATCCGTGCACCGGTTAAATGAGACCGTATCCGATCTGAGCCGGCGGCGCGAGAAAGCTGCCGGGGATTTTGATGCACATCAGGGGTTGCTAAAGATGCCGGTTCAGGGTAAGATTATTTCGACTTTCGGCAAACACGTAAAGCCGGATTCCGGAGCGCTCAATTACCAGAACGGAATAGAGATCCGCGCCGAGCAGGGAGAGCCGGTCAAGAGCGTATTTGCCGGAGAAATTGCATTTGCCGATTGGGTCAAGGGATATGGCCGCGTGGTTATTGTTGACCACGGAAACAGCTACCACTCGGTATACGCCCATGTTGGAGATCTGTTCAACGGCAAGGGCGACACCGTGGAATCCGGCCAGGTGATTGCCACTGTGGGGGATACGGGCTCGGTTTCCGGTCCGGCCCTTTATTTTGAAATCCGCCATCGCGGCGATCCTGTAGATCCGCTGCAATGGCTGGATCATGGGTAAAAGGAGTCATGATGAAAAGGATGCAAAGGAAATTTGCCAGGGCATTGGTCCTGGTGATGATCACGGTCTGCGGCGTGATGCTGGCCGCTTCTGCTTACGGCGAGCTGTCCAAGACCGAGACCTATGAGGGGCTCAAGCTGTTTTCCGACGTGCTCGAAGAACTCGAAAACAGCTACGTGGAGCCCGTGGATACCCGGGAATTGATCGAAAAGGCGATCAACGGCATGGTTGACAGCCTGGATCCGCACTCCACATTCATGCCGCCGGAAGCCTTTGACGCACTGCAGGACGAAACCCGCGGTGAATTCGGCGGCATCGGTATCGTCATCACCAAGAGCAACGGCATGCTGACCGTGGTTTCCCCCATTGAAGGCACGCCGGCATACAAGGCCGGCGTGCAGGCCAATGACGTGATCACCAGGGTTGGCGACAAGTCCACCAAGGACATGATGCTTTGGGAGGCGGTCAAAATGATGCGCGGTGAACCGGGTACCGAGGTGGATATCACGGTGCTGCGGGAAGGCGCCGACGATCCCAGGGAATTTACCCTGGTCCGTGAGGTCATTCCCATGGAAAGCGTGCGTCACGTGATGCTCAAGCCCGGCTACGGTTATTTGTGGGTTACCAACTTCCGGGAAAACACCGGTGATGAGGTCAGAAAGGCGCTGGCAGACCTTGAGGAAAAGGATGCTTCGCTAAAGGGGCTGATCCTGGACCTGCGCGATAACCCCGGCGGTCTGCTCACCCAGGCCGTTTCTGTTTCGGACGTGTTCTTAAAAAAGGGCACAATAGTCTCGATTCGGGGGCGGAATGAAAAAGAGCAAAGCGCCTATGAGGCCTCGGCAGACAACGGTGAACCCGAATACCCCATCGTGGTGCTTATCAACGGCGGTAGCGCCAGTGCCGCGGAGATCGTGGCCGGGGCGCTGCAGGACAACGGCCGTGCCCTGGTACTGGGTACCACGTCTTTCGGCAAGGGGTCGGTTCAGACGGTAAAGCCGCTCAGGGAAGGCTATGGGCTGAAATACACGGTGGCCCGATATTATACGCCGGACGGCAAATCCATCCAGGCAGAAGGCATTCACCCGGACCTGGTGGTCAAGCGCCGGCTGCTCGATGAGACCAAGGGCGGCCTGGATGCACAGCGAATCAAGGAACAGGACCTTGAGGATCACCTTCCCGGGGCAAATGAGCAAAAGGCGCCCGGGGAAGGAAAGCAGCGGGAAGACACGAAAACAAAAGAAGACGCCAAGGACGGGCAGCAGAAAGCCACGGATGCAGGGGACGGAGATCAGACCGATGCGGAAAAGCTGATGCGCCTGCGCGATGCAGTCTACGAGCACAGCGACCAGGAGCCGGATGCGCTGCTGCTCGATTCCCAGATTAACCGGGCATATGAAATTCTGAAGGGATACGAGATCTTCCGCGCCAGCAGAGAAAGTAACCTAAATTGAGCGTTTCAGATTTTTAAAAACAGGATTTTGTATCTGACGCAGTAGATGCGACAAAATTGGAACTCGCTCAATTTAGGAGTAACTAAGGATGGCAGAAAAGCGTTCGGATTCGAAAAAGAAATCCGCCGAAAAGAAAAGCGGTTCCGGAAAAAAGCGCACTTCCGGGAAAGCCGGCGCAACAGCCGGAAAGACAGCGACACAAAAAAAGTCGACATCTCAAAAAAAGTCTGCGGCACAAAAAAAAACGCCATCTCAAAAAAAAACATCGCCGCAAAAAAAACGGACTGCTTCGTCGAAAAAATCGGGTTCTGCAGGCTCGGGTACCAGAAAGGCCGGCGCGTCAAAATCCGGTAAAAAGGCCGCTTCCCGGCAAAAACGGGGGCGGCTCGGCCTGAAATGGGAGATTGTCCTGTTTCTGGGCATTCTGGCCGCAGTGGCCCTGTCAGCCGGGTATTATCATCTGCACCTCAAGACCGCGGAAGGCCCCCGGAAACAGGCCGCCGTGGAAGAAACCGCGCCCGAACCGGATAAAACCGCATACAAGTCGGATTACGAGATTTTCCCGGAGGAGCCGGAGCCGGAACCGGAGCCGGAACCCCGCCCGGAGCCGGTTCCGCCCCCGAAGGTACCCGGAAAGAAGCCCATTGTTTCGATTATCATCGATGATCTGGGATATGAAAGGGGGATTGCGGAAAAATTTCTGTCCCTGGAGTGCCCCCTGACCTATGCAATCCTGCCGCAGAGCCCGCATCTGCGGGAAATCGCCGAGCAGGCGCATCAACGGGGATGCCAGGTAATGCTGCATCAGCCCATGGAACCGCGGCAATATCCTCGGGTTGACCCGGGCCCGGGGGCGCTGCTCTCGAAGATGTCCACAAATGAACGCCTGCGCGTCCTAAAGGAAAATCTGGATGCCGTGCCCCATCTCCACGGGGTCAACAATCACATGGGATCGAAGATGACCGCGGACTCGGCGCACATGAACCAGGTCTTATCCATTCTAAAGAAGCGGGGGCTTTATTTTATCGACAGCCGCACCACGCCCGAGACCCTCAGCCGATCTTCCGCGCGCTTGTTCCATGTCCCGTTTGCCGAGCGCGACGTGTTTCTCGATCATGTCCCCGAGCCCGGGTTTATCCGGTCCCAGTTGAAGCGCTTGGTGTCCGTGGCCCAGGAAAAAGGCCGGGCCGTGGGTATCGGCCATCCGTATGCCGCCACTTACAGGGTGCTTTCAGAGGAACTGCCCGGACTCAAAAAGCGGGTTCGGGTGGTGCCGGCTTCCGAGGTGGTCTCGGTTAAGGACTCGTAGGGTTTTTTCGCGGCAATTGCCGCCCATTCGTCCTCGATAAGCACTTCCAGGATATCAAATCCGTGCTCGGCCAGCGCGTCGGTGACCGTGTCCTTGTTTTCCGCGGTTATGCCCGAGGCGATGAAGACGCCGCCTTTTTCCAGCAGGCGCGGGATTTTGGGAATCATTGGGACGATGGTATTGGTGAGGATGTTGGCTGCTGCCAGGTCGAATTTTTCAGATACCGGATCCACCAGGTTGCCTGACTCCAGGGAAAAGCGCTCCGGGCTGATTTGGTTTAACCGCAGGTTCTTCTCGGCAATGCTTACGGCCACGGGGTCGCAATCCGTGCCGACCAGCCGGGCCGCCCCCAGTTTGGCTGCGGCAATCAGCAAAATGCCCGATCCCGTGCCGATGTCCAGAAATCTGATACCGGGCCGCACGTAGCGCTCCACCAGACGGAGGCACAGGGCGGTGGTGGGGTGGGTGCCCGTGCCGAAGGCCATGCCCGGGTCCAGTTCAATGATCATTTCATTGTTTTGCCGAACGTATTGACGCCAGGTGGGCTTGACCACGATTTTTTCCGAGATCTTTACCGGGTGGAAATGGGCTTTCCAGGACTCGGCCCAGTCCTGCTCGTCCACGTCGCTGCAGGAAACCCGGTACCACGCCCCGCTGTCCGGGTAAAGCGCGGCCAGCCTATGTTCCAGTTCCCGCCGGTTTAGAGCCAGCCGCTCATCGTCGCGAAAAAAGCCGACCACTGCGTGCTGCTCCGGGGCGGGCAGCGCATCCTGTGCCCAGTCCATCTCCGGATCCGAATTTGTCTCCGGGCCTTCCATGATCACGCCCTCCAGGCCCAGGTCGTAGAAGATATCCGCGATCATGGCGGCTGCGGTCTCGGGGTCTTGTGCCTCGTATGTCACGCGGGTCCGGATCCATTTCATACCGGCGCCCCATGCAAGCCCGCCCCGGGACGCAGCACTTCGGAAAGCTCGCGGAGCTTGTCAACCTTGCCCATGGCAATCACCGTTTCCCCGGCCTGGATCATGGTTTCATGGGAAGGGTTGAAAAGCATTTCCCCGTCCGGCTTTTTCACGGCGATGATAATCAGGTTGTATTTCTGCCGGATGCCCGAATCCTTGAGCATGAGTCCGACAAGAGGCGAGGTTTCATCCACGGGGATTTCATCCATCTGAATGTCATCGCGGTTGTAGGCGAAAACCAGGTCTATAAAACTGGACACCGACGGCCGCAGCACCCGCTGGGCCATGCTGACCGCCCCGATCTCGTAGGGCGATTCCACCCGGTTGGCCCCGGCGGCATACAGTTTCGCACGGGTCTGGGCGGTGCCGGCCCGGGCCAGGATGAACAGGTCCGGGTTGAGCTGGCGGGCGGTCAGGACCAGAAACACGTTGTCCGTATCCGTGCCCAGCGCGGCAATCAGGACTCTGGCGCGGGTGATGCCCGCTGCAAGCAATACCTGCTCCTCGGTGGCATCTCCGGTGACATACAGGGTGCCTTCGGCGTCCATCTGCTCTACGCGTCCCTGCTCGTTTTCGATCACCACGGGCTCGATGCCGTGGGCCCGGAAATTGCTGCAAAGCACCTGCCCGATGCGCCCGTATCCGCAGACGATGTAATGGTTTTTCATTCGCTTGATTTTTTTGTTCAATGTCCGCCTCCCGAGAATGCTTCGGATTTGCCCCTCCACCAGAAACTGGACCAGCGCGCTGGTCACATACAGGAAAAAAACCACCCCGGCAGTGATCAGGACAATGGTAAATATCCGCCCCATAACGCTCAGATCGTGGACTTCGCCGTAGCCCACGGTGGTCATGGTAATAACGGTCATGTAGAGCGCATCCAGAAGACCCCAGCCTTCGATTAACGCGTAGCCCACGGCCCCGACGGCCATGGTGGCTATCAGCAGAGAAATGGAAATCCGGAGATGCCGGGTTATGTCGATCAAGGGGGTGTGCCTTTTCTGCGATGGTTTACATACGTTTTTTTGCTTCAGACTATACCAGATATGCGCCGAATGACAAAAACACAAGATTTTTTTGTGTCCCGCGCCGCGGGCCGCCGGTTTTAAGTACTTGACCAGACCGGGGGAAATTGATACACATTTTTTCATTATGGAAGGCGATTCCCGAAGATACCAGCGCCAGCGAGAGGCAATGGTCAAAAACCAGATCGAGACCCGCGGGGTCAGCGACCCGAAGACTCTTGCCGCAATGAGACGGGTGCCCCGCCACCTGTTTGTCAGCGAAGGCCTGATGGATCAGGCTTACAATGATCATCCCCTGCCCATCGGCGAGCAGCAGACCATCTCCCAGCCCTATATCGTGGCCATGATGACCGAGGCGCTTCAGATCGACGAAGATGACCGGGTGCTTGAAATCGGCACGGGCTCCGGGTACCAGGCCGCGGTGCTCGCGGAAATCGCCCACCGGGTATATACCATCGAGCGTAACCGGACCCTGTATCAAAACGCCCGGAAGGTATTTGAAAGTCTCGGCTATTTCAACATTATCGCGCGCTACTCCGACGGCACCATCGGGTGGAGCGAAGAGGCCCCGTTTGACGCCATCCTGATCACCGCGGGCGCCCCGGAGATTCCCAAACCCCTCATAGACCAACTGGCCATGGGCGGGCGGATGGTGATTCCCGTGGGATCGTCGCTTTCCCAGAAAATGATCAAGGTTGTCAGGGACGAACAGGGCATGCACCAGAGCGAGCTGGGCGGATGTCGATTCGTGCGGCTTGTGGGCCAGTATGGGTGGAAAGACAGTTGAGCCGCGGACCTGGTAAGATTTCCTGGAAATCGGCTTTCATGGCAACCCCGGGCCCGGATTCCGCCCGCTCGGCCGTGCTGCTGGCGCTCAAGGGCGCATGTATGGGGGCGGCAGACACGGTGCCCGGGGTATCGGGCGGCACCATTGCCCTGATTACCGGCATATACGAAGATCTTCTGGCAGCGGTCAAGTCCGTCGACCTGCGGGCGATCGGGCGCCTGCTCCGCCTGGACGTCAAGGGCGCCGCAGCCGAGGTGCACCTGCGCTTTTTGCTGTGTCTTTTCTTCGGCATCGGGCTTGCCGTGATCAGCCTGGCCCGCCTGATGAACTATCTGCTCGCCCATCACCCGGTACCGACGTGGAGCCTGTTTTTCGGCCTGATTGCCGCCTCCATCTGGGTCGTGGGCCGGAAGGTGGAAACCTGGTCGGCGGCCGCCGCGGCAGCTTTTTGCATCGGCGCGGTCGGCGCGTATCTCGTGGTGGGCATGATGCCGGCCAGGACCCCGGAAACCCTCGGATTCGTGTTTTTATCCGGCATGCTGGCCGTGTGTGCCATGATCCTGCCGGGGCTTTCCGGCGCCTTCATCCTGTTGATCCTCGGCAAATACGAATTTATCCTTTCCATGCTGGAAAACCCTTTTTTGCCGGAGCACATGGCGGTTCTCGGGGTGCTGGCAGCCGGGTGCGCCGTGGGGCTGGCCGGATTTGCCAGGGTATTGAAATTCCTTCTCGACAGGTATCACAACGCGGCGCTTGCCTTTTTGACCGGGCTGATGCTCGGTTCCATGCGCAAGATCTGGCCGTGGAAGGAGCCGGCGGTCACCGAAGAGATTCACGGCAAGCTCATGGTCATCCAGGAGAAAAACGTGCTGCCCGA
>JAIPEJ010000053.1 GCA_021737225.1 Desulfobacteraceae bacterium | reverse complement strand
CGAGCCGTCATCCAGCTTGCCTTTGTAATGGATTTTCACGTTGTCGCCGTCTTTTGCCTGTGTCATAATTAAACTCCTTTCTCGATTAATAAAGATCCCTCCCGCAAGCTTTTTTTAAAGCCCGGTACGAATGCTCCCGGATGGGGAAAGACATTCGGCGGACCGGCAAAAAAGCATTGGTGGGATCAGGGAAACTTCGTTCCGGCCGTTTTCAATTGTCGGAATGGCTTGTTGAAATTTGTTTCCGGACGGGTTCTGAGATTGAAATGAACGACCTTGATGCATTTCTTCTGTATGTGTTTGCTTTAACATAATATATCCTGCCACCGGATGCAACCCCCGGTCGGCATTTTTTGTTGCATGTCTTCTATTCCCCTTATGCCGGGAACTGCAGCAATCTCTTGACAAAAAAAACCACAATAGCCATGATTTGGGCAATAAGCAGGGGCGATCCCACCGGTTCGCCCACCTGGTACCGTGTACTCGGGCAAAACCGTTGATGACCGTCTGATCTTCAAATATTGGTAATATTTCATAACCCCGCGCCGGCTGTAGAAAACCTTTTTATACCCGGCGTGAAATCCGCAGGCCAAGCAATCGACCATGAACGACAGAGGCACTCAAACCGAATCCAGGCGAACGCATCGCTACTTTGACATCCATCCGCCCGTATTCTGGCCCACGACAATCCTGCTGGGCATTTTTATCGCCATCACCCTTGCGGTCGGCGAGCCCATGGAACGCGCGTTTTCCAGTACCCAGAACGCGATCTCAAATAACTTCGGGTGGTTCTTAATCATCTCAGTGAATTTTTACCTGCTGATGATGCTCTACATCGCTTTCAGCAAGTACGGCAACATCCGCCTGGGCGGCAAAAACGCCGTGCCTGAATTTTCCCGCATGTCCTGGTTTGCCATGCTCTTTTCCGCGGGCATGGGCATCGGGATTCTTTTCTGGAGCGTGGCAGAGCCCATATTCCACTTCAGTGATCCCGTGTTTGCCAGCCAGGGCACGGAAGCGGCAAAACAGGCCATGAAAACCACCTTTTTGCACTGGGGCCTGCATCCCTGGGGAATCTATGCCCTGGTGGGCATGTCGCTGGCCTTTTTTGCGTTCAATCGGGGCTTGCCCCTGGCCATCCGCTCCATATTTTATCCCCTGCTCGGCGATCGGGTATACGGCATCTGGGGCGATGTCATCGATGTGCTGGCCGTGCTCTCCACCCTGTTCGGGCTGGCCACATCCCTGGGATTCGGCGTACAGCAGGTCAACTCCGGGCTGCACCACCTCTTCGGCCTGCCGGACAACGTATATGTCCAGGTGCTGCTGGTGGTGGCAATTACCGCAGCGGCAACCATTTCCGTGGTTTCCGGACTCGACCAGGGCGTAAAGCGCCTGTCCGAACTCAACCTCAATCTCGGCGCCCTTCTGCTGATATTTGTCGTGCTTGCCGGTCCCACCCTGTTTATCCTGGATACGTTCGTGCAGAACACCGGCGTGTACCTCAACGAGTTCTTCGAAATCAGCTTCTGGGCCGAGGGTTACCGGGACACGGATTGGCAGAATTCCTGGACGATCTTCTACTGGTCCTGGTGGATTGCCTGGTCGCCTTTTGTGGGCATGTTCATCGCACGGATTTCCAAGGGGCGCACGCTGCGGGAATTTGTGCTAAGTGTACTGATCGTGCCCTCGCTTCTGACCTTTCTTTGGATTACGGCCTTCGGCGGATCCGCACTGCTTCTGGAACTCGAGGGAACGGGCCGGATTGCCCAGGCCGTGCAGGAAAACGTGGCCATTTCGATATATGCACTGCTGGAACATTTCCCCCTGGCCATGATCGCCAATTTTGCCGCAATTATGCTTGTGGTAAGCTTTTTCGTCACCTCATCGGACTCCGGCTCCCTGGTGGTGGATGCCTTTACTTCGGGCGGCAAGCTCAACTCCCCGGTCACCCAGCGCGTTTTCTGGGCCTCCATGGAGGGCGCAGTGGCCGCGGTCCTGCTTGTCGGCGGCGGGCTCGGGGCGTTGCAGACAGCCTCAATTACCACCGGCCTGCCTTTTGCGGTGATATTGATTCTTATGGCTTTCAGCCTGAGAAAGGGGCTGGAAAAAGAATACCAAAGCGAACGGCTCCGCGAACGGGCCATTGAACGCGAAAGCTACGAGGAGCTTATCCAGAACCTGATTGATAAACACACCTCTTCGTAACCGGATAATTCAAACAGGATGACGGATTATGGAAATCATCAAAAACATCATGGTCTGCCTGGATCTTACCGAAATTGACGCGGGATTGATCGATTACGCCGCGTTTATCGCAAATGCGTTTGAAGCCGAAAACGTCATTTTCACGCATGTCATCCAAGCATATGATCTGCCGAAAAAGTCAAGCAAGTCTTTTCCGGATCTGAAAACCTCGCTGAACAAGATGGTCCACGATGAACTGGATCAGCGCATTGATCCCCGCTTCCGCCAGACCCACAACACCGAGGTCCAGGTACGGATCGAAGAGGAAGATGCTGCAGAAGGCATTCTTTCCTGTGTGGAAGAAAACGCGGTCGATATCCTGCTGCTGGGTCAGAAATCCGGCGAGGACCGAAAGGCCGTATACGGCGGCAAGGTGGCTGCCCAGGCGCCGTGCGATATTCTTTTTGTGCCGGAAATCCACTCCAGTTCTGCCCGCAAGGTGCTCTGCGCCATTGATTTCTCCGCGCAATCGAAGGCTGCATTTGACCGCGCGCTGTATTTAAGCGAGAACAAGGGGTCTTCCGTGATATGCTACTTTATCCAGGACAAAACCAGGGCGTATTTTCCGGCCTCCACCCAGAAAAGCGCGGATCGCAGTCAGAGCCGGGCGGAAAAGCAGTGTCGGGAATTTATTGAATCATTTCAAAGAGATCCGGAAAATTTCCCGTGCCGGATTGAAACCACCGACGAACTGACCAGCGAAGCGGCGAAAATCTACCAGGCTGCTGAAGATGAAAGCGCAGAACTCATCATTATCGGCGCCACAGGCAGCACGAACACCGAAACCTCACTGCTTGGCAACATCTCCGAATCCCTGCGGCGCATGCAAAAAGAAATCCCGGTGTTAATCGTCAAGCACCAGGAGGGGAAAAAATTCTTCCAGCAGTTGTTTGAATAACCTGCAATCGGGTGCTGAGAAAAACAGACTCACGTCTTTTTGGTGAAATCGGTTTCGCATGCCTCGTCCTCGCCCGGGGATTTTTTGAAAAAATAAAAAGCCAGGACCAAAAGCACGATGCCCACAACAAGGCCGAAAACCGGAAGCACCGTTACCCCGATAATTATAAACCCCAACCCGAGCAGCAGGAAAAAGCCGCCCAGCAATCTGCCGAAAACCTTCTCATCCCTGCATGCCTGACTCAACTCCCTGAACTTACCCATATCCGCAAACCTCCTTTTTAAAAACCTATCCGCCACGGGTTTGTACCGAACTGCAACCCGGCGCAAACCCGCCTTTTTTATCTCTTGCCTTATTCACTGAATATATTCATGGATCCCGAGCCCTGCAAAAAAGAAACGCGCATCCTGCCGAATTTTCGCAGGTCGGGCCGGCATCGAATCCCTGGGGGTTCCCACGGGAAACTTGCATTTTTTTCAGCATTGCTCTATGGTTGAAAATATTTTATCCTCAGGGTTTCAGGTTTGCCAAATCCCTGAAAAAAAGGAGGCGCACGGCATGATTCTCCTGGTTCCGATCGGCCCGATCCCCATACACCTGATCTCATGGCTTGAAGACAAACTTGGGCTTTATGTGGATCGTCCCGTTAAAACCGGAAAAGCTGTACCTCTTCCGCGGCAGGGTTATGACGAACAAAGGCAGCAGTATACGGCAGATGCCGTCATGGAACTGCTGCAAGGCGGTTCCTGCCCCGAGGCCGAGCGCATTGTCGGACTCATTGACCAGGACTGCTACAGTCCGGATCTCAATTTTATTTTCGGATTTGCGGCTGTCAACGACCGGGAATCCTTTGTCGCCCTGCCCCGCCTCCGCCCGGAGTTCTACGAACTCGACGAGAATAAATGCCTTGTTCGACAAAGGGTTTTAAAGGAAGTCATTCATGAACTCGGCCACACCTGGGGGCTTTCCCATTGCGACAATGAAGCTTGCGTAATGCAGTTTTCCAATTCAGTGGAGGACACGGATAGCAAGGATACGGCATTCTGCCAAAGCTGCCGCGCAAAGATAATTCCCTGAGGCCTTAATACGCATTGCCGCCCGGAGATCAGGGGGCCGGGGCCAGCACGAGCGCGGTCCGGGTCGGCAGATACAGCTTTAACACCGGCCCTCCCCCTTTTTCCGTATTCTCATTCATTGTCAAATGGGTCTGCCCCGGAGTCAAGCGCCCGTGACCGCCGTATTCCAAAGCATCTGAGTCCAGAATCATCTGATATTTTCCCGCCGGGGCGCTGACGGCATAATCCGTATAAGACGCGGCGGGATGAAAATTGAAGACAAAAACCAGCCCGTTTCGCTCAAAGGCCAGCACCTTGTTTTCCGTGTGCTCGTGTACCATGCGGGGATCCGGTCCGCCCGGAATTTCATGTTTTCGGGCAACTTCGATCATCGCCTTGTCAAAACGCAGCAGATCGCTGTATTTGAGATGATCTGCATCGGCCAGATGCCACTGCCGGCGGGCATACCGGTAGGACCAGTCATTGCCCTGCCTGGGGAAATCGATCCACTCGGGATGGCCGAACTCATTGCCCATGAAATTGAGATACCCGTGTCCGGCCGTGGACAGGGTAATCAGCCGGATCATCTTGTGCAGGGCCATGCCCCGCTCCACTCCCGGGTGCGGATCATCCCTGCGCATGTGTTCGTACATGTCCGCACCGATCAGGCGAAAAATCAGGGTCTGATCCCCCACCAGCGCCTGGTCGTGGGACTCGGCATAGCTGATAGTCTTTTCCTCTGCCCTGCGGTTGGTCAGTTCGTGCCATATCCCGCCCAGGGGCCATTGTTCATCCCGGTATTCCTTTAAAATCCGGATCCAGTAATCCGGAATGCCCATGGCAAAGCGATAGTCAAATCCTGTGCCGCCCGATTCATTGGACAGCGCCAAGCCCGGCATGCCGCTGACATCCTCGGCAATGGTGACGGCATCGGACCGCAGCTCATGGACCAGCTTGTTGGCCAGGGTCAGGTAGGCAAGCGCATCTTCATCCACGCTGCTGTCAAAATAGTCGTCATAGGAAACAAAGGCCTTTTCCAGGCCGTGATGGGTGTATAGCATGCTGGTGATGCCGTCGAAACGGAAACCGTCAAACCTGTATTCATCCAGCCAGAACCGGCAGTTTGAAAGCAGAAAATGCAGAACCTCGATCCTGCCGTAGTCAAACAGCCGGGAATCCCAACTGGGATGATGGCCCCGGTCGCCTGCATGAAAATACTGGTGCAGGGTGCCGTCAAACCGGCTTAAGCCTTCGGCCTCATTGGTGACCGCATGGGAATGCACAAGATCCATGAACACGCAAAGACCGGCTTCGTGGGCCGCATCCACCAGTTCCTTTAAGTCCTCGGGTGTGCCGAACCGCGAGGATGCGGCAAAAAAATTCGACACCTGGTACCCGAAGGAGCCGTAATAGGGATGCTCCTGGACCGCCATTAACTGGATGGTATTGTAGCCCAGATCCACAATGCGCGGCAGCACATTCCGGGTAAACTCCCGGTAGGTGCCGATTTTTTTTTCTTCCTGGGCCATGCCCACGTGGACCTCATAAATCAGCGGCGCCTGCGCCGGACAACGGAAACGGGGCCGGCGCCACTGGTAGGGACGTTCCGGCTGCCACACCTGGGCGGCAAAAATCAGGGTTTCCGGGTCCTGGACCACCCGGCGGGCATAAGCCGGGATCCGATCGCCGCTGCCGCCGGGCCAGTGGATGCGAAGCCTGTAATGATCGCCGTGTGCAAGACGGTCAGCCGGCATCCGGATTTCCCAAACGCCCGGAGAATCAATTTTTTCAAGCGCATACTTCTTTTCCTCCCGCCATCCGGTCATGTCGCCGACCAGGTAAATAGCCGTGGCATTGGGCGCCCACTCCCGGAAGACCCATTGGCTTTCCCGAAAATGAAGGCCGAAATATTCGTGGCCGGAGGCAAAGTCCGGCAGGGTGGCGTTGCCGCCGGTCAGGCGGTGCTCAGTGTCCCGGATCCTTCGGGCGCGCCGGGCAATCACCTGTGCGTAAGGCGCCAATTCCTGGTCGAGTCGTAAAAGCCGCTGCCACGGCTCGTTTGCTCCTGTCTTATGCGGTTTCATAGGCTTCCGTGATCAATGGACGTTGAAGCATTTTTTCATACAGTTCAATATAATGACCGGCCGTGACCTCGTGATTGAAGGCCTCCGCGGCTTCCTGCATGATCCGCCGGACCTGCGGCGCCCTGACCTCCCCGGGCCGCCGGTAAAAATCCATGGCCTCGTCCACGGCCCACATCAGGCCGGCACTGTCAAACACCTGAAATAAAAATCCCTTCCCGCGGTTTCGGGCCAGGTCCAGGTGCTGCACGGTGTCGTGAATGCCCCCGGTATCATGGGCAACCGGCAGGGTGCCGTACTTGGGACCGATCATCTGGGGCAGGCCGCACGGCTCAAAACTCGAGGGCATCAACAGAAAATCGGCCGCCGCATAACTCAGACGCGATAAGGGCTCGCTGAAACTGCAGACAGCCACCCGGTCCTCTATGCCGTGAAAATTCACAATCGACAGAAAATGCCGCTGAAACACGCCGCTTGCCACGAAAACCACCTGGAGCTGCTGCTCCCAATACTTTGCAACCATGTGATAGAGGATATCAGCAAGAAGCTGACATCCCTTCTGCAGGGGGTCCAGCCGGGAGGGCCAGAAAAATATCGGTGCATCGGGGTTTTCAATCAAGCCTATATGCTTCTGCAGGTAAAGCTTGTTTGCCCGCTTTCCCGCAGCCCAGTCTTCCGGGGTATAGTTTTGAACCAGCTCCGGATCGCTTGCCGGTTCATAGGATGCATCCGGCGCGTTTAAGATGCCGTAGGCGCATTGCGAATGATCCTTGTTGGTCAGTTCCTGCCGCAGGGCAGGGGAAACAAAATCATGCCGCCCGGAAACGATTTCGCGCAGAAACGTGGGGCTGACCGTATTGACGAAATGCGCGCCAAACACGCCGCTGACCAGAAAATCCACCGGCTTGGTCTCCCGGGTTTCCTCGTAGTTGACCGCCATGTAATCATAATAAAGATGCTGCCAGAACTCGGCCGCATCAATGCCCCGGTCCTCGATCTCGGCCAGCGTGGCCTTGACCGTATGAATGTTGTGAATCGTAAAAAGAGCGGGGACGCCCACCATTCTGGAATACCCCGGGATCAGCCCGGTCATCCAGTCGTTGCAGTGAATCAGGTCGGGTCGCACCCTTGGCAGAATGTTGTTGATCACCTCCCGCTGAAAGGCCAGGGCGATCTTGATGTTTTCCTGAGTAAAATCGGAATACACATGATGCACATAGTAAAATACCCGGTCCTCGGCCAAGTGCAGGCGCTCTTCGGGCAAATACTTCTGGTAGGTTTCCAGTTCTTTCCTGTAGAGATCCCACAGCGGGCCTATATTCTTGTGAAAAATCCCCCGGTAATCCGGCATTGCAACGTGCACGTCCGCGCCCAGGGCAAAAAGCTTGCTGATCAATGCGGCCGATACATCGGCCAGGCCGCCGGCCTTTGCTGAGAGGTAGTTGGCGATATTGCCCATGCCCTGGGGCAGGTATGTCACCTCCGGGGTCACGATCAGCACCCGGGGGTTGCGCTTTTGTGCCGGCAAAATCCCCTCCTTTGAATCGCATTTACGCCCAGGTCAGAAAGCCAGGGGCGTATTTCAGATAATCATCCCCCGTGGGCATGACCCGTGCGGTAAAACCGAACCGCCCCGCATGCTCGCACGGCACGTCACATGCGTAGCGATAGGAGCCTTCCCCCAGATCCTCGATCATGGACATTTTCACGACATTGGCATCCTTGAGTTCCTCCACGCTTTTCAACTGGCCGTAGTACAGCTCGACCTCCACGTCATCCGGGGTCAATCCGCCCAGGTGCACTTCGGTGGTTACCTGAAACGTGTCCCCGACCCGGTAGAACACATCGGTTTCGCTTTCCGGGCTCTGTATCCGCACGTTTGGCCATTCCTGCTCGATGCGGTGTCTTTGCGATACCAGCTCCTGCGCGGCCCGGCCCTGATCCGCGGCAAGCCGGGCATAATTGTCCACCGCCGGCAAATAATAATTGCCCTCATACTTCTGAACCATGCTGTGGGCGCAGAAATTTTTCAGCACCAGCTTCATGGATTCCTTCATCATCTCCACCCACCGATCCGGGGTGTCGCCTTCGTGTCTGTCGTAGAAAGTCGGGATTACATCATTTTCCAGGATATTATAAAGGGCCCGGGCTTCGACGGCATCCTGGTAGGCATGATCCTGGTATTCCTCTCCATTGCCGATGCTCCATCCGCAGCTTTCGCAATATCCTTCCGCCCACCATCCGTCCAGAATACTGAGATTGAGCACGCCGTTGACCGCCGCCTTCATTCCCGAGGTGCCGCATGCCTCCATGGGCCGGCGGGGGGTGTTGAGCCATACATCCACCCCCTGCACCAGGTGGCGGGCAACATTGATATCATAATTTTCCAGGAAAATAATCCTGCGGCTCAGGCCCTGGCGCCGGGAAAACTGCACCACCTGCTTGATCAGCTCCTTTCCCTCGTTGTCCTTTGGATGCGCCTTGCCGGCAAATACGAACTGAACCGGCTTGGTACTCGATTTAATCATCTTTTCCATCCGCTCGGGTTCCATAAACAGCAAATAGGCGCGTTTATAGGTGGCAAACCGGCGAGCAAAGCCGATGGTCAGAATTTCAGGATCCAGTACGGATTCTGCTTCTTTCATGACCGCCTTGGGCGCATTTCTGCGGCCGCACTGCCTGACCATCATGGACCGGCAGCTCCGTACCAGCCGGGAACGACTCATTTCCCGGGCACGCCAGATTTCTTCATTGTAGATCTGATCGATCCGGTTTGACAGGTCGGTATGGGCGTTGTTCAAATACCAGTCCGGGCCCAGGTAACGCTCAAAAAGCATGTGGTTTTCAATGGAAATCCAGGAAGGAATGTGGACCCCGTTGGTGACATGAGAAATCGGCACTTCCTCCACCGGCCGCTTGGGCCAGACATGCTGCCACATCTGCCGCGCCACGCTGCCGTGAAGCCGGCTGACCCCGTTGCAGAACTGCGAAAACGTCATGGCCAGGACAAACATGCATATCTTGGCTTCAGGATCAAATTTCTTGCCGGTCTGGCCCCAGGAAAGAATGGTATCCATGGCGGTGCCAAGGCGTTTTTCATAAGAGGCCAGGTAGGGCCGGACCTCATCCACGGAAAATTCATCGTGCCCGGCGGCCACCGGCGTATGGGTGGTAAAGACCATGCTTCTGGGCACGATTTCCAGGGCGGTCTTCAAATCCACACGGCAGGTTTCCATAACCTGGGCAATGCGTTCAACGCAGGCAAAAGCGCAGTGCCCCTCGTTCATGTGGCAGACCGAGGGATCGATATTGAGCTGTTCCAGGATTTTCATTCCGCCGATACCCAGAACCACCTCCTGGGCCAGCCGGTTGGGCGACTCGCCCGGATAGAGCCGGGCGGTGACCTCCCGCACTTCCGGCGGATTTTCCGCAATATTGGTATCCAGCAGGTACAGGGGCACGCGCCCGACTTTCACCACCCATACCTGGGCATGGATCGGACCGCTCGGCCCGTCCACAGTAACCAAAAGTTCCTTTCCATCAGTGTCCTTGGCAAGGTTGACCGGCAGGTGAAAAATATCGGTCTCCGGGTAATTCTCCTGCTGCCAGCCCTCGTGATCCAAATACTGGTGAAAATAACCTTTTCTGTAAAGCAGACCCACTGCCACCATGGGGATCTGCAGATCGGATGCAGCCTTTAGGTGATCGCCGGCCAGCACCCCCAGCCCGCCGGAAAAAAACGGAAGGCTTTCATGGATGCCAAATTCCATGGAAAAGTAAGCCACCCGCTTATCCCGGCCATATCTGGTCTGTGAATAATCCACCGGGCTTTTGATCTCCTGTTCAAATTTTTTCTGCACCCGGTCCAGATGGGCCAGAAAGCTCTCATCCCGGGTTCCCCGCTCGAATCGCTCCTGGGACATCATCGTGGCAAACACGATCGGATTGCGCCCGGACTGCTCCCACAGTCTCGGGTCCACGCGCCGGAAAAGCTCGACGGCATCCAGACGCCAACACCACCACATGTTCCGGGCCAATGTCTCGAGAAACTGCAGCCGCTCGGGAATCCGCGGATATACCTGGTATGTCTTCAAGGTGCTCATAACCTCCCCTGTCAGTAGTTTTCCGGACCTAAATTGAGCGTTTCAAATTTTTACACGGATCAATATTTTGTATTTTTTTAAGGAATTAAGTCATTTTCAGGTGTTAAAATTTGAAACCCTCCGGGCTTTCCAATTTTGCCGCATCTACTGCGTCAGATGCAGTCTCGCATAGTCCACTATAGCTTGTCTGCATCTTCCTTGTATCTGCGGCAAACTTGAAAATCGCTCAATTTAGGCCGGAATAAAATTTTTGCGATTTGCCAATACCCCGATTGGCTTTAAATTACAAAATTCAAAATTGATGGCTTCGTAAAAAGTCCAAAAAGTGTTCTGTCCGCCAAACAATGAAAATATAAGATTTTGATTTTACTTAAACACTTAATCACTTAAAACTTAACACTGCCTGTAAAAAATACTTTTTACAGGCTTATCAAAATTCAAAACACGAAATCCGAAACAATAACAGAAACGCAAATGATCAAATAACAAAAATATTGAAACACGGTTAAAATTGTTTGATTCTTTTTTCAATTGCGTCAGCCTGCAGATATCTGCCGCCACACCCGGTAAAGTTCGCTGACGCCCCACGCCTGGGCATCGCAGCCGCGCTGGCGATGGGGGCTGTCCCCGTCAAGGATTTCGGGCACGTGACCGAGACAACCTTCATGTATCAGCCGCGTGGCACTGCCCAGCCAGGACAGGGCCGCAGGCCGGGCAGCTTCCCCGTACACCCTGGCCCAGGCCTCGCAAAACGAGGGGAACACCCAGGTCCATGCCGTTCCGTTATGATATGCGGGTTTCCGGCTGGTATCCTCGTCACCGAAATACCGCCCGCGGTAGGGATAATCGGGATCTCCAAGCAACTGTCCATCATGGCGGATTTCCACGGGCCGGTCAACCCGGCGGTCAGCAAGGCTCCGGATGGCACCCGGCACCAGCAGCTCCCGGCAGGATGCCAGAACCGACCGGCAGATCGCCGGATCATCAAGTGCACCCATGGTAACGGCAAACAACTGGTTGGGGCGCAGCGCGTCATCTGCCGCAGCATTTTCCGCCGGCGTATCCGGATCGCAGTGCAGGCAGTCCGACAGATACCCCAGCTTTTCATTAAAATAACAATCCGTGACGGACTTGGCCACCCGGCTGCCGAGTGTTTTGGGATCAAACCCGGCTGCGGCGTTTTCCGGCGGGTCCAGCTCGGCTAAAAACCCGAGCCCCGCATGCCAGAGCGCCTGGATTTCAACCGGGTACCCCTGCCTGGGCGTGCCTGCGGGGAAATTGGTGTCCATCCATGTAAAATGCGCCGGGCTGAATACCAGGCCGGTTTCCGGATCCACGCGTATACCGTTGGGCGTGCCCTTTATGTATCCGGCAGCAATGGAAAACAGGATCTGCCGCAGGCTCCGGCCGCCCAGGGATTCTTCCAGAAAGTCGAAACCGCCTGAGGCCTTTGCAAGATCCCGGCACGCAATCATCAGCCACAGCGGCGCATCCGAAGTGTCCCGGTTTGCCGCATCCTCGCCCTGGATCATGTTGGGAAGCGTGCCGTGATCCTCGAACTGCCCGAACAGCCGGATGATTGAAAGCGCTTCTGCATAGGCCCCCTCGGCAATCAAGCCCCGGCAGAAAATCAAAGAGTCGCGCCCCCAGTCCAGAAACCAGGGATATCCGGCGATCACGGACTGATGGGGATCGCGCGCGACCACGTAATGTCTCATGGCCCGGCGCATGGCCTCTTCCACAGGCAGAGGAGAAAATCGATCTGCTTCCGGTTCCGGCTTCTCAGTCTCCCCACCCGCTTTACTATCGCCGATCTCGCCTGCAGCCGCCTCCAGGCTCAGGGTCTCTCCCCCGGACATGCGGGCCCGGAAATAGCCCGGGCTAAACAGGTCGGAATTGGCATCCAGCCCACGCTCGGCTTCCACGGGGCGATGGACCATGTAATGCCATTCCGGCTCAAAGACAAACTCGGCGCCGGCTGCTGCCAGCTCGATCCGGTGGGTCCCGTCCGGACAAAACGCAAAGCCTTCCCTGCCCGGCTTAACGGCTTCCGGAAACGTGTGCTCCGGCCCGGTAAAGGCCTTTGTGGTTTCGTGAAAACTGCGGTTTTCCATGTCCGGCCGGAGAATCAGCCACACCGGTCGCCCGTCTTCCAGTTGATCGGCCGACTGCTGCAGATGGCGGGTAAAGTGCATCCGCATCCGGTTTTGCCCCGGAATCATTTCCGCTTGCATGGAAAGCCGGATATGCCGGCCCAGTCCGGTGGGAATCTTAAACTGCCACTGCCCGTGATTCTCGTAATCATAGACAAAACGCTGCAGGCAGTCCGTGCGCACGGCCTGGGAATAATCCTGGTACACAACCCAGGCCCGGCACCGGGAAAGCATAATCCATCGATCCACCGGCATCTGCTCATGAAGATTGGCCGCAAGCAGGGCATCATAGCGCGAGCGCATGCGCCTGGGATACGTGGCCGTTCGCATCATTGCCCCGCGGCCGTTGGTGGCCAGAAAAACAAACGGCCTGGAAATCAGATCCTGCCGCCGGATGACCCGATTGACGCAAAGCCCTTCGGCATCGGCCAGGTACAGCAAAGGTGCAGATTCCTGCACGCACCTCTCTTCTTCGTAAACCGTCATCTTTAAAATCGACTGCGAATGATCGGCAGGGACCGGCATGGGCGGAATAAGCAGAAAATGTCCGCTGTCTGCAGTTTCCCAGGCAAATCCGGTCCAATACGTGCGATCCCTTCGCACCAGGTGCGCCCGAAAATGCACCGGCGCCCGGACCAGCACGAAATGGCCGGGCGGCACCATGACCTCACGCCGGATATCCGCGGGCCACTGCCAGCATACCACCCGGGACTCATCGCTGTACGGGTTCATGCGCCTGCAGAAACCCTCCGGGTCCCGGTACAAATCTTCCGCAGCCGCATCCGGATCAAAATCCTTGATATGCACCGTGCCATGATAATAGGAAAACACGTCAAGCGATGCCGCCCGAAGCTGCTGGGATGTGCTGCGGACGGGATCTGCCGAAAAACCGCTTTCGGATTCCTCGATCATGGCAAGATCCGCCGGATCAGGACTCAAACAAAGCACTTCGGCCGGGGCCAGACGCCGCTGCCAGGCATCGCCGGATGCCTCCACATCCACGCGCTGCCCCGAGATCAAGTCGATGAAGTGATCGCCTGCAAAATCTTCCGGATTTGCATGCCAACGGGCGGTGACTTCATTTTCATGGTCCGGGTTTATCACCACGACCAGGGCCTTTTTTAAATCGGGACGTGAGCGCAGCACTGCGATAAAATTTTCTTCCGAGGCCATAATCCATTGGTGCGCCGTGTTTCCGAAAAACACCGGGTGGTTTTTCAACAATGTGCTCAGGCGCCGGATATGGGCCACCTGGTTGTCCCCGGCCCCCCAGTTGAGCGCGGGCGCCCCGTGAACATCGATTTTCTCGGTGGCAAACCACTCCACGCCGTTGGCAAAAGCAAATCCGCCGGCCCGGGAAAGCAGCGCGCACAAGGCCGTGCGCATCCTGGCATACCGTTTGGACACGGCGGCCAGGCGGTCATTGTCATGGGTTTCGGCAAAATGAATCATGATCCCGTCGGCAGCCGAAATATCATCTGCCAGGGCAAGGTGCCGGGTCACCTGGTACCGGTCGTAATTTTGAAACAGTTCCGAATAGGCCCAGTTGAAATTGGCCGTATCAAGGATGTGACGGGTCACGGAAATCTTTCCGCCCAGACCTTCCAGGAAAAAAATCGTATCCGGGAACTCCTCGCGCACCCGGGAAACAATATAGGACCATGCCGCCACCGGAATCATGTAGCCCGCGTCACAACGGAATCCGTCAACGCCCCGGCGGCACCAGGTCAGAAACACGTCAGCCATATACTGCCACAAGTCGCGATGCCGGAAATCCAGCTTGGTCAAATCCTCCCACACCACTCCCCAGGCGCCGGGCATCCGGATCTTGCCGTCCTCGCTCCGATCCAGCCAGTGGGGATGGGTTTCATGAATTGCCGCGCCCCACCCGGTATGGTTGATGGCAATGTCGAGAATGAGCCGTGCATGCCTGCGGTGGATGGCATCCACGAGCTCCATGAACTGCTCCAGCGGCGTGGCCCTGGGGTCAAACTCGGCCATTGCCGGATCCACGGCCGTAAAGCTCTGGGCTGCATACGGGCTGCCAAAACGCCCCATCCGGCCGTAGGTAGTGGGCGTGGGATTGACCGGCATCAATTGAATAAAACGGCATCCCAGTTCATGAACGATAAAATCGAGCTCCCGGATCACGTCCCGGAACTTGCCTGAAGGCGGAATCACCGTATAACCCTGATCATCCAGGGCCTTAAAGTCCATATCCCTGGGAAGAGGCCTGCGCTGATGCTTATTGGGGCCGAACTGACGGACAAATGCATTATAGATAATATTGCCGCAAACCGTTTCAGCCGGCTCCACGTTGATAACCGCGTTTTCGCCCGGCGGCCAGACCGGCTGGCCGGTCTCGTCGGGCAGGAAGTAGGCCTTGGCCTCAAAATGCCCGACTTCGCAAAGCGGCAGACAGATTTCAAACTCGCTGTCGCCTGCAGGCTTCATTTCAATATCTGACCAGTCGTGGTACAGCAGGGGATCGTTTTTCTCCACGTGGGCAATGACCGCCTGCCTGGCCGGATGGGCACGGCCGATATTGGTCCGCACCCACGCGGTACCTTGCTGATCGGGTGGCACCTGCAGCCGCAGATGCCACACGTCTCCCCTGAAGGCGATGCGCCGGGTGCCCGGGGAGGGTTGCTGGATAATGGATTCGGATACGGTCATGAATAAAAAACGCCTTGTCTGGAAAAAACTGCTGTAAAGTCATTCA
>JAIPEJ010000052.1 GCA_021737225.1 Desulfobacteraceae bacterium | reverse complement strand
GCGCCACTGCCAGGCCCAGGGCGGTGGTCAGCATGGCCTCCCAGATGCCGCCGGCAAGCACTGCGGCATTTACCTTGCCGCCCATCTGCTGGATCACCATGAACGCCTTGATCATTCCGATCACGGTACCGAGAAGCCCAAGCAACGGTGCAATATTGCCGATGGTGGCAAGCGCCTGCGTGTACCTGGACAGCTTGCGGACCTCGGTATCAGTGGCATGCGTAATCACGGATTCCAGAATCTCCCGGTCCTGGTGCCTGACCCCAAGGGCCTGGCTCAGAACTTGCCCCATTGGAGAATGACTCTGAATCGCAGTTTGGTAGGCTCCCTGGTCGTTTCCGCTGCGAATCTGGCTTACCACTTTTTCCGCAAGCCCCGCGCCCCGGCTTTTGAGCCGGGTGAAATGAATCAGCCGCTCGGCAAATATGGCCAGCGCCAGCACGGAGCAAAGCAGTATCGGGACAACCAGCACGCCCCCCTTGGACAAAAATTCAATCATTGGTTTTCCTCCGAATTGGTTCCGCCTAAACTGAGCGTTTCAGATTTTTAAAAGCAATTTATTTGAAAGGATAACATTCATTTCTATTTTAAAAATCGCTCAATTTAGGTTCCGGTTTGTTTATCCGGCAGCGTCTCTGCATCCCTGCCGGTTTCTGCATCGGCTTGTTCCCCCTCTGTGAGATCCGGGGTGCCGTCATAGTTCAAATCTTTTTCCCGTTTGATCAGGGCGCCGGATTCGTCATAGGTTTCCCAGAGATCCGGGTTGCCGTCGGCATTGCGGTCTTCCTCGACCCGGCGGATCCGCCCGTTGGTATAATAAAACCAGACATCCGCATTTCCATCCCCGTTTTGATCCTTTTGCGCGCGGACCGGTTCCTCCGATTCATTGTAAAACCAGACCAGGTCGGGCGCCTCCGGGCCGCTGCCGTATTCAACGGCTTTTGTCAGCTTCTCGGCTTTGTCGTAGAACTCCCGGAAGTCCATTTCCCCGTCATTGTTTTCGTCCGCGGTCTTCTGCCTGAGCACGCCCTGTTTATAAAAATACCGGGCCTCCGGGGTCTGATCGGCATCCGTGTCGCGTTCCATGACCATGGACCACTCGGGGTGGTCAAAGCGCCGGGTAACTTCAAAGTGCCCGTCTGCGTCGGCATCCTTGACCACTTTGCGCTTATCCCCGTTTTCATAAAACGCCCGCAGATCCACCCGGCCGTCTCCGCTTTCATCCTTTTCCAGCCGGGCAAGATCCCCGTTTTCGTAAAACTGCCAGGTATCCACAGACCCGTTGAAATTCGTGTCACTTTCCGCTTTTTCCCTTTGTTCTTCAGCGTTGAAGTAGATCGTGGTATCCGGCTTGCCGTCCTGGTTTGCATCCCGGGTCTGCCGGCGGATTTTCCCGCTTTCAAAATGGATCGCGGTCTCCAGGAACCCGTCGCCGTCTGCATCGGATTCCATGCGCACGGGTTGGCCGGCTTCAAAATACCGGATCCGGTCGATGTTGCCGGTATGCCGGGTGTCTTCCTCGATCTTTTTGACCTGCCCCTTTTTGTCAAAGCGTGTGAAGATGTCTGACTTGCCGTCATGGTTGCTGTCTTTTTCCCGGAAAACCGGGCTGCCGTCTTTGAACTTCGTGAACACGTCAAAGCGGCCGTCGAAGTTGGCATCCTTTTTTTGTTTGACCGGCTGGCTGTCGCGGAAATTTGTGATTTCATCGACCTGGCCGTCGTAGTTGCCGTCTTTTTTCTGAACAGCGATCTCCCCGTTTTCGTAATACCGAGTGGTTTCGAGTTTGCCGTCACCTGAGAGATCGTGATGACTTTCTTCGGGCTCGCCCCGGCTGTTATAAAAGATGATGCGTTCGTAGACGCCGTCCTCGTTGTGATCCACCCGGCGCACAAGCGGGCGGTCCTCCCGAAAGCTCTGCCATTGGTCAATTGTTCCGTTTTCGTCTGTGTCCCGGATTGAGGATTTGAGCTTGCCGTTTTCAAACCGATATATGGTGTCAAAAAAGCCGCTGCCGGTGGTATCCGCCTTAATCTTCCGCGGCTGGCCGTCGTTGTCAAAAAATGTCACGCGGCTGACCTGCCCGCTGTCGTCAAGTCGCTCCCTGCGCTCGCGCGTACCGCCGGAAAAATAATCAATGGCCTCGATCTGCCCGTCTGCATCCGTATCCCGCTCAATGCGCACCACGGTTTCATCCTTGTAGTACTGGAACTGATCCATCCGCCCGTCGTTGTCAGAATCAAGCTCCAGGCGCGCAATCCGGTCGTTCTCATCAAAAACCGCGATCCGGTCAATTCTGCCGTCATCGTTGGTATCCTTTTCCACGCTTCTGCCTGCGGCAGCCGAGACAACAGCGATCTGCACGCAAAAAAGCACGATCACCGCAAGCAGCAGCCTGCGGCCGAAACCGCGGTTTTTTGCAAATCGCCTGTTTTTCATGCGCATTGTCCTGCCCCTTGTATTTTCAAAACCGATCCGGATCCATAAAAAAAGCCCTCCAGGCACATCGCAATCGTGCCTGCAGGGCTGCACCCGGTTTTCTTGGCCCCGGCTGTATCCACATCGGAGGTTCGGCACCTGAACCTCCGCAGGCCGCCGATGTATCGGTTAAGGCAGGTCTTCTGGCTTCCCTGTTTTTACGGCAGCCTTCCCGCCCGGCTTCGGCCGGGCAGTGGCTTCTGATGCCGGAAAATTTTTCGCCTGCAGGGCGAAACAGGGTTACAGCGGCGGGACCGCTCCCGATTCTCACGGGATTCCCTATTAAGCAAATCACACCTTAACACTTTTCTATTAACAACAGGCATGCGCATAAGTCAAGAATCACTTCTGCTTCGAAAAAAAGAAAAAGAAAAAGGGGACAGATCTATTTTTTTTCCTGCTCAAGAAAGGCTGCGGTAAAATTCAGGGTGCCGTAATCGTATTTTCCGGCGAAAAACTCATAAACCGGCCTGAGATAGGGGGTATCCAGTTGTTTGAAGGCGGCTGTGACTTCTTCCAGCGCTTCCCGGGAAACCAGGCGGGCAATGTCGAGTTCGCCCTGCCGGACCCAGTGGGCCAGGTGGTTTTGGATGGTGCGGGCTTTAAGGCCGCGGGCCTCGGCAATCTCCTCCAGGGTTTTACCCTCGTTGAAAAGCCGGAGGCTCTCGGTCTTGGTATCGGTTTTTTTCTTTGACCCGGCCTTTTTTTCGGGCGCGGCGGCTTTTCCGGCCGGGGCGGATTCGCGGGCGTTTTCCGGCGGACCGCCCAGATCAGCCCTTGTCAGCTCATTCCCGCCGGCAAATGAGTCGATCAGGGCCAGGGCTTTTTCGATTTTCTGCGCCTGGCCGTAAAACTGTTGTTCAAGCGCGGTGATTTCCCGGATGTATTGCTTGAGACCGGTTTTCTGGGCCTTCAGATCCGCCTGATGCGACTGGATCCGGTCGCAGAAACCGGTCAGAATCGGTTCGAAATACCCCTTGGCCGCATGCACGCGCTCTCTGAGATGGGCCAGGTCATCTGCCCGTGTTTCCGCCAGGATCCGGTCGAGCTGCTTTAAGAATTTGTCCCCCACATCCTTGACCGGTTTGAGATCCGCCTGCAGGGTGCGGGCCCATTCCAGGTACTGCTGCTTTTTGGAATGCGCCGCATCCTTGGTATAGGTGCGCAGATGGAAATTCACCTCCCGGGCCAGGGCGTTGAAATCAAATGCCTCCCGGACGATTTTTCCCAAATAGGCAAGCGCGTGTTGCTCCAGGGCTTCTTCCAGGGCTGCGGGCTGCGCATTGCGGTGGGTGAAATCCTCCAGTGCCGGCTCCCGTGGGATTTCCTGAAACTCGAAGGGACTGGTAAGCACAAGCCCGTCCAGCGTGGTGAGCCGGGACAATGCCACATATACCTGGCCGGCGGCAAATGCCCGGGAGACGTCAATGATAGCCCGGTCAAAGGTCAGGCCCTGGCTTTTGTGAATCGTAATGGCCCAGGCCAGCTTCAGGGGAAAATGAACAAACGTGCCAACCACTTTTTCCGCGATTTCGTTGGTCTGCTTGTCCAGGGTGTAGCGCTTGTTCTCCCAGGTATACGGCTCCACCCACACCGAAGGGCTCTGATCGGCAAAACCCACCTTCACGCCGTTTTCGCGCACTTGCTCGACTTTTCCGATTTTGCCGTTGAAAAAGCGCTGCTCGCCCGTGGGATCGTTTTTGATAAACATCACCTGGGCGTTTTTTTTCAGGCAAAGATCGGGCTCGATCGGATAGGTGCGGGCGTCAAAGGTGCCCTTGACCTCGGCGCTGTACCGGAAGACCTCTCCGGGCAGCTTTTCCAGCTCTGCCTGGTTGATCCGGTCGGCCTTGCGGTTGTGGGTGGTCAGATAAACATATCCGTCTTCCGGCTCGGCTGCGGATGCCTCCCGGCAGCGGCCGTTTAAGCACTCGATGTCCCCGTCTGTAATCTGTCCGTCGCGCAGGTGATTTAAAATGGAAATAAATTTCTCATCACTCTGCCGGTAAATGTGCCGGAGCTCGATGTATACCGGCTGGTCATCGGCCAGGGCGCGGGCGCCGAAGAAAAACATCGTGGGATAATACGCCTTTAATTCCCGCCATTCGGCATCCTTGATCACCGGCGGCAGCTGCTGGAGATCGCCGATAAAAAGCACCTGGACACCGCCGAAGACGGCATCCGGCCTGCGCCGGATCCAGCGCAATACCGCGTCAATGGCATCGAGCAGATCGGCCCGCAGCATGCTCACCTCGTCGATGATCAGCAGCTCCAGCTTTCTTAACATATTGCGCTTGGTGGCCTGCATTTTCAGGCTGCGGCGCAGGGACTGCGGCGTGTTTAGCTCAGTATCGGGCGAAAACCGGCCGGGTTCGGGCTCCTCGGGAAAAAAGGCGCCAAACGGAAGCTGAAACAGGGAGTGAAGTGTCACGCCCCGGGCATTGATGGCGGCAATGCCGGTGGGGGCGGCAACAATGGTGTTCTTGTGGGTGCGATTGCGGATGTCGTGGAGAAATGTTGTCTTGCCCGTGCCGGCCCGGCCTGTGAGAAAAACATGACAATTTGTGCTGTTGACGTATTTCCACGCCAGTTCCGCGGCTTTATCATTCCACTCCGGCATAATCAGACCTCAAAAAGGAAAAAAGGGGACAGATCTATTTTTTCTTTATTTTTTCTTCGGCCTGCCAGGGCCCCGCAGTTCAATCCGACGGCCGGTTTGCCGCGAGATTTCCTGCTCAATCTGCCGGCTCGCGGTTAATTTTCCCCTCTGGGCAGCTTCCCGGATCAGCCGCATTTCCTTTTTTTCAATGGTGCCCAGAAGCCATTTTCGATAGCGCTGCGCCCTGCTTTCAGGTGTTTTTCCAAGTCCCATATAGTATGGGTCAAAGTCAAGCCATTCGCATTTTTTCAGCCCCGTGCGCACCCCGCAGCTTGACCAGGGATAGCGCGTGGGGTCGTCTGCAAGGCCGGCACGCAATGGATTTAATTCTACATAGCGGCAACAGGCAAGCAGATATTCATTTGCCGCAATCGGGCTGGATTTAAAGCGGCCCTCCCAAAGGGTGCCGCTTCTCTTTGTTTTTTTGTTGGCATAACGGGTCTGGCGGCCGGCAAGGTGCTTCATGAGCCGGCTCAGGTTCTCCGGCGCATCTCCCGGGTCAATTATAAGATGCACATGGTTGGGCATAAGACAATAGGTATACACCCTGCACTCAAACTCAAATTTCAACTCCTCGAGATTTTTCAGATAAAATCGATAATCCTCTTCTCCGACAAAAACCGTCTGTCGGTTGTGACCCCGCTGAATAATATGATGCGGAAAATTGGCAAGAAGTAATCGCTTTTCCCTAGACATATATTGCGCATATCGTTTATTCAATGGAATGTCAAAAACTTTCTCTTCGCTTAAAAAATCAAAAATAGCAAAAATAGGTCTGTCCCCTTTTTAGGATTTATTGAATCCGGCTTGGTCCTTGACGCGGGTTGCCGGATATCGTATGTTACCGCTTCATTCAGATGTCGGCATTTCCGGATATCCGCTTAAAATCCGGGACGAAACACTCAGACAGGCCTGGAATAATTGACAAAACTTTACCGCAACTGGTTTCTGGCCAGCCGGCCCTGGTCCTTTATCATGACCGCGATCTCCATCGGGGTGGGCGGTGCTGTGGCTGCCATTGACGGGCCGTTTTCGTGGGGACTGTTTGCGCTCACCCTTGCGGGCGCGGTGCTGCTGCACGCAGCCACCAACCTGATCAATGATTACTATGATGTGCAAAGCGGGGTGGACAGCGCGGAGGTCGGCACCGCACAATACCGGCCCCATCCCCTTGTGGAGGGCAAACTGCTGCCGGAAAACGTGCGCAGGGCCGCATACATCCTGTTTTTCGCAGGAGCGGTTATCGGCCTGGGACTGGCCGCCGCCCGGGGCTGGCCCATCCTCGTTCTCGGCATCATCGGCATTGCCGCAAGCCTGACCTACACGGCCCCGCCGATCAGCTACAAGTACGTGGCCCTGGGCGAATTTTCCGTGTTTCTCATGTGGGGCCCGCTCATGGTGGAAGGCACCTACTTTGTGCAGCGCCGGGCATTCAGCCCGGAGGCTTTTTGGATCAGCATCCCTTTCGGCGTGATCGTGGCCCTGGTGCTGCTGGCAAACAACCTGCGCGACATTTCCCATGACAAAAGCCGGCACATCCGTACCATTGCCATTGTCCTGGGCGCAAAAAAAGGATTTTACCTGTATGCCGGGCTGGTGGCCCTGGCATACGCAAGCATCCTGATCATGGTGGGCTTCGGGGTGCTTTCTTTATGGTCGCTGATCGTATTTCTCTCGCTGCCCCTGGCAGTGAAAATTTTCCGGGTCATGGTGAAGAAAATTCCCGATGACGCGGATGCGCGTACCGCGCAGCTCGATACGGCATTCGGGATTCTGCTGCTGCTCTCTTTGATTCTGGAGGTCCTGGTTTGAGTCAATACCGGTTTAGCTGGAAGTCCGTGGCAGCCACCATCGTTTTGGCGGCAGTGCTGTGGTTTGCCACATTTTACCTGCAGTGGGGCGTGTTCTGGTTTAAGATTTCGATTTCCGCCCTGGTGCTTGCGGCATTGTCGCTTAGCCTGCAGCCTGCGATCTTTCGCTTTACCCTGAACTGGCGCAGCATCTGCATCGGTCTTTTTTCCGCTGTTTTGCTGTACCTGATTTTCTGGGCGGGAAAGGCTGTTTCCACGGCAATTTTTCCTTTTGCCGCAGACCAGGTCGGGGCCATCTACGGCAAGGGCGAAGGCACATCCACCTGGATCATTGTTGCGCTGCTGTTTTTCGTCATCGGCCCGTGCGAAGAAATTTACTGGCGGGGCTATCTGCAGCGCCAGCTCATGGTGAGATTCGGCGGCCCTGCCGGCTGGATTCTTGCAACCGCGCTTTATGCCGGGGTTCACCTCTGGTCGGGCAACTTCATGCTCATCGGGGCCGCAGGCGTTGCCGGGGCCTTCTGGGGCTTGATGTACTGGCGGTTTGCAGATATTTCCCCGGTCATTATCTCGCACGCCATCTGGAGCACATTTATTTTCGCGGTCATGCCGGTACCCTGAATCTGCGGACAAGCATGTACACCGTAAACAGCAGCGGGATAAGGGCCACAGCGCTTCCTGCAAAAAAAGCGCCCCGGACCACGGAATCCCGGACAAACAGGGCGAAAAACGGCGGCGAGACCGTCTGGCCCAGGTAAATCAGCAGGGTAAAAACCGAAAGCACGCCCGCGCGCAATTCCGTGGAAACCAGCCCGGCGGCCGCGGAATTCAGCGTTGGCATGAGCACGCCGAAACCCAGCCCCCAGATCCCCATGAATACCAGCAAAACCGGGTAGGAAGGCGCAAATCCCGAAAGCAGGTGGCTTGCCCCGCAGCAGACAAATCCCCACAAAACGCGGATTTCCTCCGGAAACCGGCTGCTGAGGCGTCCGGCTTGCGAGGCCACCAGCGCCGAAACCCCGGCGGCCGCGGAAATGGCCAACCCGGAATGCAGGGTGGTCAAATCAAACTGCTCCACCACCAGGATGGGCATGTACACCACGATGCCGTAGAGCAGCACAAAACCCATAAAGTTGGAAAAAAAGAGCCATATGGCCCGGGTATGGGCAATTGCCCCAAGCGCCCGGATCATGTAGCGCCCGGTCCTGGAAGTGCCGGCCGGTTCCCTGAGCTTGACCGCGGCAACAATGGCCAGCACAATGGCGGCCGAATGGATGTAAAACGGCAGAAACCAGGCCATGGTGGCGATTGCGCCGGAAACAAACGGCACCGTGGCGTTGGTCAACCCCTGGACCGTTATCCGATAGCCCATGGCCCGGCTCCGGTCCGGCTCCGCATACATATCCCCGATGGCGGCCACCACGGTATTTAACATGCCGCCCACGCCGATGCCCTGCAGCGCCCGCCACACCAGTACCAGCCAGAACGATCGGGTAAAGGTAATCAGCAGCCCGGCCACCCCGAAAAGCATCACCGCGGGTACGATCACGCGCTTTCTGCCGAACCGGTCGGCCACCGGCCCCAGCAGCGGCGTGGCCACCATGGCGGAAAACGTGTAAGCGCTTAAGGCCAGGCCCACGTTTTTACTGGTGGCCCCGGCCAGATTCATCATCTCCGGCAGGATCGGGCCCACCAGGCTGCCGCCGGTAACGGCAAACATCACCACCGCCAGCAGAATCACCAGATTGAAGTCCCTGAAAAACCGCATGCCGCACCACGCCTGTTCACAGTATATTCACACAAAAACGCATCCAAACATAATACGACGCGCGCCAAAATGCAACGCCCGGCAAAAACCCCAAAAAGGGGACAGACCTATTTTTCGATTTTTCGTGAAATGAAAAATAGGTCTGTCCCCTTTTTCTCTTTTTCTTTTTGGGGTTTTTGCTTTTTGGTGCGGATGTGGTACAAAGAGAATCCGAACAAAATTCACCATGGCTGAATAATGAAAAATATTAAAAATAGATCTGTCCCCTTTTTGAAAAAGGAGTTGTCATGACACAAAAGAGTTCGTATCGCGTCTGTCCCTTGTGCGAAGCCGGCTGCGGCCTGGAAATCACGCTTTCGGGCGACCGGGTGGAAAAAATCCGGGGCGATCAGGAACATCCCATGAGCAAAGGGTTTTGCTGCCCAAAGGGAATTGCGCTAAAAGACCTTCACACGGACCCGGACCGGCTGAGAACCCCGATGATCAAGGAAAACGGGAAATTCCGGGAGGCCGGCTGGGACGAGGCCCTTGCCCGGGTGGAAGACAATCTCGGCCAAATCCGGGGAGAATCCGGCAATGACGCGGTGGCCCTGTATCTGGGCAATCCCAACACCCACACCATGGCCGGCGGCCTGTTTATCCGGCCGCTGATCAAAGCGTTGAAAACGAAAAACTTCTATTCCGCCTCAACGGTGGACCAGATGCCAAAAATGGCCGCCTGCGGGTGGATTTACGGCAACCCGGGGCGCATCCCGGTGCCGGACGTGGACCACACGGATTTGCTCGTGGTCTTTGGCGCCAATCCGTATGTTTCCAACGGCAGCCTCATGACCGCGCCGGATTTTCCGGGCCGGGTGCGCGCGCTGCAGGCGCGCGGCGGGCAGATGATCGTCATCGACCCGGCAGAAACCCGCACCGCACAGGCCGCAGACCGCCACCTGTTTATCCGGCCCGGCACGGACGTCTACATGCTGTGCGCCATCATACACGAATTGTTTGAACAAGACCTGGTTTCAACCGGGCACTTGGCGGACCTGGTCGATCCCGGGGATATCGCGGATCTCAAAGATGCCGTATCCGAATGGACTCCGGCGGCTGCGGAATCGGTCTGCCGGGTGCCGGCAGATGAAATCACCCGGCTGGCCCGGCAGATTGCCAAAGCGGACAAGTGCGCCGTTTACGGCCGCATGGGCACCAGCACGGTCCGGCACGGAACGCTTTGTTCCTGGCTGATCGAGGCGGTCAACATCCTGACCGGCAACCTGGACCGCCAGGGCGGCACCGGGTTTGCCCGGCCGGCCCACGTGCCTGACGGCACCATCCCGAAAAAGGGTTTTACCACCGGGCGTTGGCACTCCCGGGTTTCCGGTGCAGCGGAAGTGGCCGGCGAACTGCCCGCGGCATTGATGGCAGAAGAAATGGAAACCCCGGGCGACGGGCAGATCCGGTCCCTGATCACCATTGCCGGCAACCCGGTGGTGGCCGTGCCCGAAAGCCAGCGGCTGGATGCGGCCCTGGAAAAACTGGATTTCATGGTCTGCGTGGACTATTACATCAACGAAACCACCCGACGGGCAGACGTGATCCTGCCGCCGGCCTCGCTTTTGTGCCACGGTCATTACGACTTTTTCTTTCACGGGCTTTCGGTGCGCAATTTTGCCGCGTATTCGCCGCCTGTGCTGGACAAAGGTCCGGAGGAAAAATACAAGTGGGAAATCGTGGCCCATCTGACCCATATCGCCTCGGGCAGGGGGGCCGGGTCAGACCCCGGACAGGTGGCAGACCAGATCATAGACGGGCTGGCGGAAAACGTGATCCGCGCCATGGGCGGGCCGGAAAAAGCCGGTGTCACCAAAGACGACCTGATCGGCATGCTCTCGGGCCCGCGGGGCCCGGAGCGGATACTGGATTTTCTGCTGCGCATCGGGCCGTACGGCGACAGTTTCGGCCTCAAGCCCGACGGGATCAATTTTGACAAGCTGGCTGCAAGCCCCCACGGCATGGACCTGGGGCCGCTTTCCTCCTGGATTGAAAAGGCGCTTGCCACCCCGGACGGCAAAATTCACCTGTTTCCCGGGTCACTGCGCAGCGCCATGGCCCAAATCAAAACACCGGCCCAAAACAGCCGGCCGGAAAAGCGGCCCCTGGAACTCATCGGAAGGCGGCACCTGCGGACCAATAACTCCTGGATGCACAACATCTCCGCACTGTCCAGAAACAATCCGTGCACCCTTTATGTGCATCCCGACGACGCCGGCGCCCTGGGCCTTGAAAACGGGGATTTTGCGGAAATCACCTCGGATGCGGCCGCCATTTGCGCGCCCGTGGAAATCACCGAGCAGATCATGCCCGGTGTGGTGAGCCTGCCCCACGGGTGGGGCCATGACATGGGAGGCGTGCAGATGCGCGTGGCAAGTCAGAACCCGGGGGTAAACACGAACCGCATCACCCCGGGCGAGGTGGACTGGCTGTCTGCAACCGCGGTATTAAACGGAATCCCGGTTGCCGTGGCTAAAAGCTGAGCTCATCCAGCCGGCTTTTGATAAAAGACCAGTTGCTGCGGGCGCCGCAGGTTACCAGCGCGAACAGGGGAACGCTGGTACGGTCTTCAAGCTGCTGTATGATCACAATGACGTCCCGGGCATGGAGGGTGAAGGATCGGGCATGGTCCAGACCCAGGCCGGCGGCTGTCTTTCTTGCGTTTGCCATGATCGCGCTCATGGCGTATGCCAGCTTGTCCACGTCCTCGCCGCCGCCCTGCCGGTTTACCAGCACATCTCCCCCGGTATCAATCAAGGCAATGGTCCGGCAATCCCGGATGTCCCGGAGTTCCGAGACGATGGTTTCCAGCCATTCGGCAACCTTCTGCCGGGTCTCCGGGGTAATCTCCGGGCCGGCAGACCGGGCCTTTGCCCCGGCATCCGTCTCGTCGGCTTCCTCCCCGGCCGATTCCTCTTCCACCTCGTCTAAGAGCTCGATGACCTCATCTTCCAGGGTAATGACTTCCTCCCGGTCGGCACCGATTTCCCCGGTGTCTCCGGAATTCCCGGCGTTCCCGGAATCCTCCGAATCCCCGGCCGGTGCCGGGTTAAATCCCCTGCTCCAGGTGGCCTCGGCAAAATCCATGAGCTTGGTCTTGATCCGCCGCCGGCTTCGACGGCGGGGCAGATCCGACAGGACAAAGGAAATCCGGTCCCAAGACGCCATCTCGCGTGCGGCATCGTCAACAGCGAGCTTTCCGCAATGCGCGTCAATGATTTCCCCGTTTTCAAAATAAAGATACCCTTTTCGCTTTCCCTCGGCCCGGACCTGCATTCGGCAGGTCTTTTGCTGAAGCTCGATTAAGGGCAGCAGACTGGCCATGGTCATGCCCTTGGCGCTTTGGCCCTCATCTCGCAGGTTTAACCCCACAAACAGGGCGGACACAAGGGATTTGATTTCAAACGGCTTTTCCAGGTGGTAGAGAAATGACTGCTGGCTGATGCGCTTTTTAAACCACGGCTTGCCGCGGTCGGTCATCACGATGCACGGGGTGTTGGGATGCTTCTGCGACATGTATGCCAGCAGTTCAAGCGCATCCAGGGTGGGGGTCTCGATATCGGTGGCCAGCACGGAAATATAATGGGAAGACATTACGGAAAGGGCCTCATCCCCGTCGCCGGCAGTGAGCACCTCGAACTGCTGCACCTTGTCCAGGCCCTTGCGGATATCGGCCAGAAGTTCCGAATCCCTGTCAACAATCAACACCTTGTCCATATACCCACCCTATATATGTATTGACAGTCCAAAAGCCGCGCATTTATATTAACTTCTGAACCGCGAAACAAAAAAGCGCTTATTTATATATCCCCCGGGTTGCAAAATGCGCCCGCGCGTTTATTTATGTACAAGGGTATCCTGTAGTTAACTATGTTCAGATACATACCATATTTAACATTCAGACTTCAATCGAATTTCCATGAATTTACACGAACATGAAAACGTGGAATACGTTCGCATTTCCGGCCTGGACAACCCGTTTGAAGCCCAGCTGCTCGGATCGATTCTCGAGGAACGCGGCATTGCCCACAGCATCCGGTCCCACCATGACACGGCATATGACGGGCTGTTTCAGATGCAGAAGGGATGGGGCGAAATAGCCGCACCCGAATCCCGGAAAAACGAAATTCTGGAAATTCTCGAACAGATCCGGCAGGATGCCAGTGCCGGCAATTATGAAGATTCCACGTGACGCCCCGGCAAACAGCATCAATTTGATAATAATAAAGATTCGGGGAAAACCAGACTGTGACAAGAAGGGAGCGATGACATGACGGATTACCAGGACGCGTTCGAACAGGCACTGCGAATCGGCCGGCCGCCCAATGTGGCCGAACTGTTTCCCAATTCCCGGGCATTGATTGTCAGCGGCAGGTTCATCGACCGGGCCATGCTCAAAAAAGGCCAGGCCATTGCCATGGCAGCCAACGGAAGGAACTATTTCGCCATCCGCGGCGCCCTGATAGCGGCCCAGCGGGCCAATGCCGCAATTATCATTGAAATCGCAAAATCCGAGAGCGGATACTGCGCGGTCAATTTCTACAACATTGCCCGGCTTGTCGATGACCTGTGCAACGAGCTCAACATTACCGTCCCTGTTGCCGTTCACGCAGACCACTACGGCATCAAGGGCCCTGAAGACGTGGCGTATGCCAGAACCGAAATTCCCAGCATGTTTGACGCCGGCATCACCTCCATTGCCATTGACGCCTCGCACATGTCGGATGCGGACAATCTTTCGGCCAGCATCGAGCTGTGGCCGTACGTGCCTCAATGGGCGGGCCGCGAAACCGAGGTCGGGGAAATCAAGGGCAGCACCGGGCTGTCCACGCCCCAGGAAGCCCTGTTTCTCATCCAGGGGTTAAATGCACACGACATCTTCCCGGACTGGATCGCGCTGAACAACGGCACCTCCCACGGCATTGAAGCCGGATCCGAGGGCATCCAGGTGGAGCTTACCGCTGAAGTTCACGAGGCGGTATCCGCCTACAAGGTATCCGGGGCCCAGCACGGGACCTCGGGCAACAGCTCGGATCGCCTGCGGCGGATTGCCGGGGAGACCCGGACCACCAAGGCCAACGTGGCCACATCCCTGCAGATGATCTCCTGGGGCCTGGAAGTAAACGACTACGGCAACGCCCGGCTCGATGAAAACGGCAATTTCATCAAGCTCAAAGACCAGGGCGTAACCGAGCAGACCTGGGCCGAGATGACCGCCCACGCGGAATCCAAGGGGCTGAAAAAGGGCGACTACAAGAAACTCAACCTGCCCTTTGAAAGCCGCCTGCTGGCCCAGCCCAGAGATGTCCGGGAGCGCATGGCCGACCGGGTGGCCGAATTTGTCTACACCCTGCTCACGGACGTGTTTAACTGCAGGGACACCGCGCCCATTGCCCTTGATGAAATCCTGGCGGCCGGATCCCATGACCCCGGGCCCAAGGTCGGCCGCATCGAAGACCCGGCCCAATGGACCCCGGAGAAAATCCGCGAGCGGGCCTCGGAGATCAACCGGGACCGGGGCGAATCCGGTGACTTTGAAGACTGATGAACCTGCAGACAAATCCATGAAGAAAAAATATTTCTGCCCGTACTGCGGGCAGCACCTGGTGGAAAAACTCGTGGAGGGGCGGATGCGGGATTACTGCAGCGCCTGCGCCGCTCCCCTCTATGAAAATCCCGTGCCCGCAACATGCATTGTCGCAGTGGATGAAAAAAGCCGGGTCTTGCTGGTCAAGCGCAATATTGAACCCAAAATCGGATACTGGTGCCTGCCGGGGGGATTCCTGGAAACCGACGAAACACCCGAACAGGGCGCCCTGCGGGAACTTTCCGAGGAAACCGGGATTTGCGGAAAAATCGATATGCTGCTCGGGGTGATGACCAACGGCGGAACGGTTTATGAAACCATCCTGATGACCGGCTTTCTGGTGCGGAGCTTTTCAGGCACGGCCATAGCCGGAGATGACGCCGGGGATGTGGGATGGTTTGACCCGAACCGGCTGCCGGAAATCGCATTTGACAGCCACGCATCCTTTATTCGGATTTACTGTGCGGCATATGCCGGATAACGCAAAGATCCGCCCACAGCCCGGGGCTCGGGGCCTTGCGGGAGCCGCCCGGGCGTCTTCCCATTTCCGCTTCATCTCCCGGATGCGATCCACAAACGCGCTGCGGGCCTCTTCGGGAATCACCCGCATGATGCCCGCAGCCACCATGTGAATATGGGGGGCAAGCGCGGAATCCTTGACCACGCCCTTGCCCGTGTCCGGCAGAAACGCGCTGAGCAGCACAAAAAGCAGGGAGGCAATGATCACGCCCTTTACCGCGCCGAACAGGGCGCCGCAAATCCGGTCCACCACGCCGAGCAGCATGAGCTGCACCATTGCCCGGATCAGCAGACCCAGCAGCATGGCCGCTGCAAAAACCCCGAAGAAAAGCAGCAGAAAGGCCGCGACATATCGGTAATGCGGGTTTTCGATGAACCCGGAAAACACCGGTGCAAGCCGGTCATAAAACACAAATGCCGCATAAAACCCGCCCAGCACGCCTGAAATTGCGGCCGCCTCCCGGATAATTCCCCGGAAGGCACCGGTGATCATGCAAAAGCCGAGAATCACCACCACGACCATGTCAAACGGATTTAACACCGACACTCCTTTACCCGGGCCGCCCGGATTAACGCGGAGCCCGGAATGATCGTTTCGTAAAAAGTCAGTTTGAGAATTGCAAAATATAAATTTTCCGTGTTATAGACAAGTTATCCGTATACAAAAATACAAACACAGACAAGCGGCAAAAACACGATAATGAATTACAAGGAACAGACCAAAACCGAAATGACGTTTCCGGACACCGACCTGGCCAAAAGCCTTTTCGGTGTGCACAACGACCACCTGCACCGCGTTGAGGAAACCTCCGGGGCCGCAATTCAC
>JAIPEJ010000051.1 GCA_021737225.1 Desulfobacteraceae bacterium | reverse complement strand
CAGGTGTTAAAATTTGAAACCCTCCGGGATTTCCAATTTTGCCGCATCTACTGCGTCAGATGCAGTCTCGCATAGTCCACTATAGCTCGTCTGCATCTTCCTTGTATCTGCGGCAAACTTGAAAATCGCTCAATTTAGGTCTAAATTGCCTAACGGGCAATCATCGCCCGCATCATGTCTCCGGAATTTTCGGCATGGTCGGCAATATTGCCGATGATTTCGGCCAGGCGCACCAGGTGAAACACGGTAATGGGATCGCTATGATGGTGGAAAATCTTACGGGTCAGGGCATACTCCCGCTGATCCGCGTCATGCTCCATCTGCCGGATGTTTGAAACAATTCCCTTGACCTTTTTGCGCTGCTTTTCCGAAAAATTCTTGAAATACGTCCGGGCCTCGCCCACCATGCGGCTTAATTCCTCGGTCGGCTCAATTGCCGCGTCCACCAGGAGAAAGAAATCCCGCTCCAGCACTTCGGGGATGCCGTTGTCGGTACGATGGGAAAGCCAGTTCAGCGCTTCCTGCACCGAATCGAGCACCTTGTCCTGTTCCCGCAAATACTGAAACAGCTTGAACTTCTCCACCGGCATCATCACGCCCTTTGGCAGATGGCCCCGGATGCGCCGTTTGATCGCATCTGCGTCATGCTCTATCCGAATCACTTCCTGGCGGTGCTCTTCAAACACCTCACAGCGCGAGGAGGCATAGCATTCCATGGCCTGCTGAAACGCCCATGCACACTCCTTGACCTTTTCGGCATGATCCTGCAGGTCGTCGAAAGGGGACGTAATAAATATGGAAAAAAACGGAATACGCATGCAGCCGCCTCCTTAGAACGGAAATTACAAAATGAATGAAAAAAACTTGAAAATCAACATGCTGGTTGCCGCTGCCATGGGAACGGTCAGCACCCAATATAACATAATCCGAAAGATAATGCCAAAATTAACAGCTTCCAGCCCCCTGGCCAGCCCGACGCCCATGACACCGCCCACGGCCGCATGCGTGGTGGATACCGGCAGCCCCATCTTGGATGCGATCAAAACGGTTGTCGCAGCGGCAAAGTCCACGGAAAATCCCCGGGTATTGCTCAAAGTGGTAATGCGCTCGCCCACGGTTCGAATCACCCGGGCCCCGCCCATGGCAATGCCGGTGGCAATCCCGATTCCGCCAAATAAAAGCAGGATATATGGCACCGGCACCGTAGCCCCAGCCTTACCGGTCTTGACCAGAAAATAAATCAGTGCCAGCGGCCCGATGGCGTTTGCCACATCGTTTGCTCCCTGGGCCAGTGCCACATAGCAGGAAGTGCCGATCTGGATCCTGCGGAATACACCTTCCGCACCTTCCTCGCCGGTGCGGACGTTTTGGAACCAGAGCAGGGCTTTTTTGCCGAAAAATCCGAAAAGCACCGCCAGCACAACGGAGACAAGGCAGGCCATGGGAGTGGACAGGGCCAGATTTTTGCCCAGGGGCGTTTTAAACACAAAGGACATGGCCACAACGAAAATGGCCAACCCGATAAACACCGGAGACAGCCGGAAGGCAACCCCGACGGAATCGGGCCGCGACAGGACCACCCGCACGATCACCTTGAACATGATAAAGGCGATGACCAGGCTGAATACCGGCGAAATCACCCAGCTTAACACCACCGCCCCGAGAGCAAGCCAGTTAATCACGGACAACCCGCCGGTGATCACACCGAAACCCACCATGGCGCCCACGATGGAGTGCGTGGTGGAAACCGGCAGCGATTTCCAGGTGGCAAACGAAACCCACAACGCGGCGGCCAGCAGCGCGGACAAAGCCCCGATCAGCGCCACGTGCGGATCGTTTAACACATCCTGGGAAACGATGCCCTTGCGGATGGTGTCGGTCACGTGCGAGCCGATAAAGGCCGCGCCGACAATGTTTAAAATGCCTGCAATTAAAATGGCCTGGCGCAGGGTAATGGCCTTGGACCCGACTGCCGAGGCCATGGAGTTGGCCACATCGTTTGCCCCGATGTTCCAGGCCATGTAAAAGCCGATGACAAATCCGAAAACCAGGATGACATATTCCATGGAAAGAATCTTCCCGCAACTATCCGCATAAAATCAATATTATTCGTACCCGGGCATTCTATAGTTGTTTTCGGCAATATCACAGCGGCCACATCCATTCAAGCTGAAATATAGCTACCTGCCAAAAACCAAAAAGGGGACAGACCTATTTTTTTCAAAAAAATAGGTCTGTCCCCTTTTTGGGAAGGAGGGTTGACGGGCGGGGATGACGGAATTATAAGTAATTGGACATACAATTGTATATACCAACGCAAAATCCCGACACCCATACAAAACAGGACCGCAACCTTGCAGACAAAAATATTTTTCCCATTCAGATGCGCAATTCTCGCAGCCTTCGTGACCCTGGCGGTTTCCGTCTTTTTTGCCGGCCCTTTGGGGGCGGGGCAGGCCCTGCAGAAAACTTCCCAAAGCGGGGCAATTCCGGGCAAAGTCCAATCCTGGCCACATGAAAACAGCGACCTGGCCCCGTCGCCGAACGTGGTTTTCGGCACCCTGGAAAACGGTTTTCAATATGTGATGATGAAAAACCCCAAACCGGAAGACCGGGTGAGCATGCACCTGGCAGTGGATGTCGGGTCCTTTCACGAAACCGAAGACCAGCGCGGCGCGGCCCATTTTCTGGAACACATGCTGTTTTCCGGCACCGAGCATTTCCCGCCCGGCAGTCTGGTCAAGTATTTCCAGCGCATCGGCATGGAGTTCGGCCCGGATGTCAACGGCCGCACCGGGTTTTATGAAACCGTCTACGATCTGGAGCTGCCGGGCGGGGACAAGGAAATGCTGGATGAAGCCATGCGGGTCATGCATGATTATGCCGCAAAAGCCCTGCTCCGGCAGGAAGAAGTGACCCAGGAACGCTCGGTCATCCTGTCTGAAAAGCGCACCCGGGATTCCCCGGATTTCCGGACCTTTAAATCTACCCTGCAATTCGAGCTGCCGGATGCCCGGATCTCCAGAAGAATGCCCATCGGCACGGAATCCGTGATCCGGAAAACCGACCGGGAACTTCTGAAAAGCTTTTATGACACATGGTACCGCCCGGAAAGACTGACCCTGATCATGGTGGGCGATTTTTCCCCGGAAATCGCTGAAAAATTGATCCAAAAGCGGTTTTCCGGCCTGGAAGCCCGGGCACCGGAAAACCCTGTGCCCGGTTTCGGGCAGGCCGGACACCAGGGAATTGCGCCCTTTTACCACTATGAATCCGAAGCCGGCAATACGCGCGTGAGCATTGAAACCATTGCCAAGCACCCCCTGCCCCCAGACAGCGTGGCATACCAGCGCGGCCGCCTGCTGGCGGAAATGGCCAACCAGATCGTGCAGCACCGGATCGAGGTCCTGCTCAACAAGGAAAATACGCCTTTTAGCGAGGCAAACATCAGTTCCGGCCATTACCTGAGATTTGTCAAGGCAGCAGAGATCACCGCGGATTGCGCCCCGGAAAACTGGGAACCCGCCCTGGGCGCAATTGAAAAAACCCTGCGCAGGGCCCTGGAACACGGATTTACCGCCTCGGAGGTCAAACGGGTGCAAAAGGAATACACCAACCGGCTCGAGCAGGCGGTAAAAGGTGCCGCCACCCGAAAGAGCGGCAATATCTCCAGGCAGATTCTGGGCAATTTAAACCGCGACCGGGTCTTTCAATCCCCGCAGCAGAGGCAAGACCTGCTGCAGCCGGCAGTAGACGCTGCAACCCCGGCCGCGCTGCAGCAGGCACTGAAAAACGAGTGGGGCGAGGACCACCGGCTGCTCCTGGTAACCGGAAACGCGGACTTATCCGGGGGGGAGACAAGCCCGGGACAACAAATCAAAAACGTCTATGCGCAAAGCCGGGAAAAATCCGTGGCAAAACCGGAGGAATCCGACCAGGCGAGCTTCCCCTATCTGTCGGCACCCGAAAAACCCGGGGAAATCAAATCCAGACAGGACATTGAAGACCTCGGCATCACCCGGGTGGTTTTCGAAAACGGGATCACACTGATGGTCAAGCCTACGGATTTCCAGGACAACCAGGTGCTGACCGCGGTGAGCTTCGGCCGCGGGGAGTCCGCAGAGCCCGCAGACTTTCCGGCGCTGGCGGAAATGGCCGAACGCGTGATCAATGAAAGCGGGCTGGGACAGCTCAACCGGGAAGAACTCGATCAGGCCCTTGCCGGCAAAAACACCAGCGTCTCGTTTGCCGTGGAGGACGACAAGTTTGTCCTGTCCGCAAGCTCGGTGCCGGATGAAACATCCCTGATGTTTGAACTGCTCTACACCCATTTGCTCGACCCCGGCTTCCGCGAAAACGCGTATTCCCGCGCAACGGAGCAGTTTCGGCAGCGGCATAAATCCCTGACACATTCCGTGCACGGCGCCCTTGCCCTGGAAGGCCGCCGTTTTCTGGCCGGCGGAGACTCCCGGTTCGGGCTCCCGGCACTTGACGCCGTGGAAAAAACCGATCTGGCCGACATCCGCGAATGGGTGAAACCGGCATTTGACAAAGCCCCCGTTGAGATTGCGGTCGTGGGTGATGTCCAGCCGGATCAGGTAATTGACGCGGCAGCCACCTTTTTGGGAAGCCTGCCCGAAAGAAAGGCCCCAAAAACGCCCGTGCAGCGGGGGAACCCGGATTTTCCCGAAGACGAAAAACGCGATATCTCCGTGCCGACACGGATTTCCAAGGGACTCGTGATGGTGGCCTACCCGAGCACGGACATTTGGGACATTCATAAAACCCGACGTCTCTCGGTTTTATCCAACATTTTCTCCGACCGCATGCGAATCCGCATCCGGGAGGAAATGGGCGCTTCCTATTCCCAAGCCGCCTATAACCAGCCCAGCCGCGCATACCCGGATTACGGTGTTTTTGCCGTCTATGCGCTCATTGACCCGAATGAAGCCGAAACGGTGGAAACCGCCATAAGGGAGATCTCCGGAAAGCTGCATGAAAAGGGCGCCACCAAAGACGAGCTGAAACGGGCCATAGAACCCACGTTAACCGGCATCCGCAAGCAACTCAAAACCAATGAATACTGGCTCGATACCGTGCTCAAGGGCGCGGCCCGGCATCCCGAACAACTGGACTGGAGCCGGAGCATCAAAAGCGATTATGCCGGTATCACGGTTGAAGAGATCAACCGCCTGGCGCGCAAATACCTGGAAAATGCCAAGGCCGCGACCTTATGGATCCGGCCGGAAAGCACTGGTGCGGATATGCAGAAACCGGAGCCCGGCAAAACCCGGAACGAGAAGTAAAGCCATGACAACGGCCATCGCGGCATTTACCACATACGAGACATCGGTTGCCGATGCATTCGACCGTATCCGGGCCGATACCGCCCTTGCCGACCAGGACGCCGTGCTGATCAAGCCGAACCTGGTCACGGCCGATTTGTTTCCGGTGACCACATCGCCCCGATGCTGCGGGGCGATCATCGATTACGTGCGCGCCTGCAATCCCCGGGCGCAGATCGTGATCGCGGAAGGCACCGGGGATCCTGCCTATGACAAGATGCAAATTTTCGAGGCGCTCGGATATACGCGGCTGGCTGCGGAAAAAAACATCCGGCTCATCGACTTGAACGAAGAAGAAGTCGTGCGCCTGGAAAACCGGTCGTGCAAGAGATTCCCGGAATTCCACATGCCGGAAATCGCCCTGTCCCATTTTATCGTATCCGTGCCGGTGTTAAAGGCGCATACCCTGTGCGGATTTACCGGTACCATGAAAAACATGATGGGCTTTGCCCCGCCTGCGCATTATTCCGGCAGCGGATGGAACAAGGCCGCATTCCACAAAAATCTGCAGGCCGCGATATTTGATCTGAACCGTTACCGGCATGCGGATCTTACCCTGATGGATGCCTCCGTAGGCATGCCGGACTCCCATCTGGGCGGGCGCAGGTGCGATCCGCCGGTGGGAGAACTGCTGGCCGGCGATGATCCGGTGGAAACCGACCGGGCCGCGGCCGGACGGCTCGGGCTGGACTGGCAAAAAATCGGCCATTTGCAGAAAAATTTTCCTGCCTGATTCTCCTGCTTCCCCCTGTTTGCGCATTCGAATTGAAAAAAACAAGCCGGGAAAATGCCGCACAAATGCGCTGTACTCTTGCCTGACAGGCCGGGATCTGATATGGAGGGAAAAATTTGACAATCATCTCTGAATTCAAGGAAGCTATATGAACACCCGAAAACCCGCAGACGCCTCGGCAGTGGATCAAATCTGGCGCTTTTTTGCCTCAGTACGGCTCTCCGTGGTACTGCTGCTAACCTTGGCGGTTACTTCCGTCTTTGGCACCGTCATCCCGCAGAACGCGGACCCGGCCGCATACGAGCGCAAATTCGGGCCGGTGTTCTACCCCGTGTTTGACGCGCTGAACCTGTTTGACATGTACCATTCCTGGTGGTTCCGGCTGCTGCTTTGCCTGCTGATCGCCAACCTGGTGGTCTGTTCCATCCAGCGGCTCAGCTCCACGTGGAAGGTCATTTTTCCGAAAACACCGAAATATCAGCCCGAACGCTTCCGCAAATCCGCCGGACGCCTTGAGTGGCCGGTGCAGGGGACAAGCCCGGAAGACCTGAAAAACATCTACGAGCCCTATATGCGTAAGCACTTCGCCAACATCCGGGTGGAGCAGCGGGAATCCGGGGAAGGCTTTTTCATCTTCGGCGAAAAGGGACGCTGGACGCGGCTGGGCGTATACGCGGTGCACTTCAGCGTATTGCTGCTGATGCTCGGCGCGCTCATCGGCTCGATTTTCGGGTTCGAAGGATACATGAACGTGCCCGAGGGCGAAACCCGGCAGGCGTTTTCACTGAAAAACGCGGATCAGAACCGAAAGCTTGATTTTGCCATACGGTGCGACGACTTTACCGTCTCTCATTACCCCTCGGGCCGGCCCAAGGAATACAAATCCGACATCGCGATCGTTGAAAACGGCGACGTGGTATTGGAGCGCAAGCTCCGGGTCAACGATCCCATCAGATACCGGGGCATCAAGATATTCCAGTCTTCGTATGGAAAAACCCCCGGAGACACATTTACGATTCAATTCAAGGACAATGACTCCGGGATGAAGTTTGAAAAAAAGGGCGCGGTCGGCAAGTCCATCGAAATGCCCGGCGGCAGCGGCACCCTGATGATCCAGGATTTTACGGATAACTTTTCCTTCCGGGGCCACAGTATTGGTCCCGCGTTTTTCGGCCGGCTGGACCGCACCGGGCAGGAACCCCGGCCGGTGGTGCTGCCGGTGGAATTCCCCCGCTTTGACAAGATGCGGCAGGGCGATTACTGGATTTCGATAACAGATGCCAGTTACCGCCAGTACACCGGCCTGCAAATCTCCCGGGATCCGGGAGTTCCCTTGGTGTATGCGGGTTTTGCAATCATGATTCTCGGCTGCTATGTCACGTTTTTCATGTATCACCGGAAAATGTGTATCGAGCTGATACCGGAAAAACAGGACACCCGGATTGCGGTTGCCGGCATCTCAACCCGGAACCGGGCGGCGGTCAAAAACGCCGCGAACAAGCTGGCCGGCAGGCTGGAAAAAATGACCGTGGCCCGGTAATCCGCCTGAGCCCGGGGACAACACAAATATAACCAGATTGGGATTTGTTATGCCAAACAGTGCAACTTTTATATCCATTGTCACCTTTATCTACGGCCTGGCTTTTGTATGCTACCTTGCCGCGTGGATATTTAAAAAAAGCCTGCCCGGCAGGCTGGGCACCGGCGTGATGATCGCGGCGGCGGCCGGAAATGCTGTGGGCTTTGTGCTTCGATGGACTGAATCCTACCAGATGGGATACGGCTATGCACCGCTGTCCAATCTATACGAGTCGCTGATTTTCTTTTCTCTGGCAGTGGCCGGCATTTACCTGTTTGTGGAATTCAAGTACAAGGTCCGCACCATCGGCGTATTTGCCTCCCTGTTTGCCTTCCTGGCCATCGCCTATGCCGCGCTTCCGTCCGTGGAGAGCGAAATCCAGCCCCTGATCCCGGCCCTGCAAAGCAACTGGCTCATTGCCCACGTGATCACCTGTTTTCTCGGTTATGCGGCATTTGCCATTGCCTGCGGCATCAGCATCATGTACCTGATTAAATCCACAGCCGGCCCGGAATCGGCTTCCGGCCCGGTTGCCCGGATGCCGGATCTCGAAACCCTGGATGACCTGACCCACCAGATGATCACCTTTGGCTTCCTGTTTTTGTCCATCGGCATCATTACCGGGGCCATATGGGCCGAGCAGGCCTGGGGACGCTACTGGGGATGGGATCCCAAGGAAACATGGTCATTGATTACCTGGCTGATCTATGCCACACTGCTTCATGCCCGGCTCATGCGGGGCTGGACCGGCCGGCGGATCGCTTATCTGTCATGTGTCGGATTTGCGGCCGTGTTGTTTACCTATTTCGGGGTCAACCTGCTGCCCGGGCTTCACAGTTACATGTAGGGGGCATCGGCAAGGGGGCTTTGCTATTTTTATTGACAATTTTGCCCAAACCCGATAATGGATTTTCCTTGGACGGTACCCAGAGGGTAGGTATTGAATATATTTGCAGAAGCAATCGTGCGGATTTAAGCATCAGGTCTAACGATGAACCCCAAACAGTTTTAACGGAGTACCCATGAGCACACAATCGGACAATCAACCCGTCCCCGCTGAAAACCGCGCCTCAGGCTGGGTGATCTTCGTTTTTTTTCTGATCGGATTGATCGCCAGCCTCATCTCCGGATGGATCGCCTTTCCAAACCTACTTTACTCCACCCAACAACAGCCCATTGATTTCAACCACAAGGCGCACGTTGCACAGATGGACTGCAGCTCATGCCACTTTTTCCGCGATGACGGCAGCTTCGCCGGTTCCCCCACGCTCGATGAATGCAAAAGCTGCCACATGTATCCCATGAGCAACGACCCTGACGAGCAAAAATTCATCGAGGAATACGTCAAAAAGGACAAGGAAGTGCCGTGGCTGATATATGCCGAGCAGCCGCCCTGCGTATTCTTCTCCCATGCCGCTCATGTCAAGGGCGCGGACATGGAATGCCGGACATGCCACGGTGATATCGGGCAATCCACGTCTTTGCGGGAGTACCAGGAAAACCGGCTTACCGGATACAGCCGGGATATCTGGGGCTACAGCATGCTCAGGCTCGGCGAGGCAAAACACGGCGGCCGGCATAAAATGAACGATTGCGCGGAATGCCACTTGAAAGAAACCGGCAGCAAAGGCGACTGCTTCCAGTGCCATAAATAACTGGCGGCCTTTGGGATATACGAAACAATGCACGCGATGTTGATATATTAACAAGGGGTAAATTCATGAAAATCGATCGCAGATGTTTCTTGTCACTCGTCATCGGGGGGGCTGTAGGAACAACCTTGACACCGGTGCCCTGGAAACTCACAGACGACATCGCCATCTGGACGCAGAACTGGCCCTGGACGCCGTCACCCGAAAAGGGACCGAGCGTATACAAAAAATCGGTCTGCACGCTGTGCAACGGCGGGTGCGGCATCAATGTGCGCACGGTCAAGGGACAGGCGAAAAAAATCGAAGGCCAGGCGGATTACCCGGTCAACCGGGGCAGCCTGTGCCCCATGGGCATATCCGCCACCCAGCATCTCTACGGTCCGTCGCGCATCCAGTCGCCCATGAAGCGGACCGGAGAGCGTGGCCAGGGCAAATGGGAAAAGATTTCCTGGGCCGAGGCCATCTCCACGGTGTCAGAAAAACTTGCAGAACTGCGGAGCCGGAAAAAACCGCACACCGTGGCCTGCATTGCGGAATCCGACCGGGGCACCGTGCCGTATCTGCTCCAGCGGTTTTTAACCGCTTACGGATCCCCCAACTTCATCCGGACGCCGTCTTCCTTTGACGCCCAGGAACAGGCGCTCTACCTGACCCAGGGAAGGCATGGCACAATCGGCTATGACCTGGAAAACGCCGGGTTCATCCTGAGCTTCGGCTCCGCCCTGATGGACGCCTGGGGCACGGCCGGCCAGATGCTTTCGGCATCTGCAGATTTCAAGCAAAAAAACAAGCTTATCCAGGTGGAACCGCGCCTTTCAGATACCGCGGCGCTTGCCAGTCAATGGGTTGCGGCCAAACCGGGCACCGAGGCCGCGCTTGCCCTGGGCCTGGCTCACGTGATTGTCCGGGACAATCTGTATAACAAGGAGTTCGTTGACAATTATGCCTTTGGATTCGAGGACTGGGAAGATGAAAACGGCACTGTGCACCAGGGATGCAAAAGCCTGCTCAAGCAGTACCCGCCCAAAAAGGTGGCCGGAATTACCGGCATTGACAAAGGCACGATTGAATCACTGGCCCGTAAATTTGCCCGTGCCAAGCGTCCCGTGGCCATCTGCGGCCGGGGCAGCGGCATGGTGCCCGGCGGCCTGGATGAGGCCCTGGCGGTTTTTGCCTTAAACGCATTGGTGGGCAATATCAACCAGCCCGGCGGCGTGACAGCCATACCGGAGCCCGATTACTGGCCGGAAATGCAAAGAGACAAGACCGCCTCCAACGGGATGCAGCAACCACGGGTTGACGGCGCGGAATCCGACCGATTCCCCAATACCCGGTATCTGCTCAACCGGGTGCCCGAAGCCATCAACAGCGCCAAGGGCGAATCCCCCATACAGGCACTGCTCGTGGCCGGGGGCAACCCCCTGTACACAATGGCCGACACAGAGACGGCCAAAAAGGCATTTGATAAGATCCCTTTCATTGCCAGTTTTTCCACGTACATGGATGAAACCGCGCAATATGCCGACATCCTCCTGCCCAACCATCATTTCCTGGAACGCTTCGAGGATGTCCCCACGCCCGCGGGCACGCCCACCCGGGTCATCGGCCTGACCCGACCGGTTGTCGAACCCCGGCATGACACGCGGCATATCGGGGATACCCTCATCAATATCGCGGGTTCCCTGGGCGGTTTTATTGAAAACGCTTTCCCGTGGGAAAATTACGAGGCGTTTTTAAAACAAACGCTTACCAAGCAATGGGACAGCCTTGAAAAACAGGGATACTGGGTAGATCCGGAATTCATGCCCCCGGCATGGGAAAAGGCCTTTCAAACGCCTTCCGGCAAGTACGAATTTTATCCGAGCCAGCGCAGCAAAGCCTCCGGCAAGGACGCAGACGCCCTGCCCGGATTCAGGCAGGTGGAACTACCCGGAGACCCGGAGAAAATGCCGCTTACGCTCATGCCTTATGCATCCGCGCGGATCGCCGGGGGCGCGGTGGCCAATCCGCCCTTTATGACCAAGACCGTGGATACCGACGTGATCAAAGACGGAGCCGTGTTCGTGGAAATCAACCCACAGACGGCAAAAAAACACGGTCTTTCCGAAGGCGATGCCGCTGTGCTCAAAACGCCAGCCGGCAAGGCCAGGGTGCGCATTCACCTGTTTGAAGGGCTCATGCCGGGCCTGGTGGCCATGCCTGCCGGCCTCGGTCATACGGCATTCAGCGATTACATTGCCGGCAAGGGCGCCAATGTCAATGCGCTCCTTACAGACGTGACCGATCCCGGCTCCGGCCTGAATGCCGGCTGGGGAATCCGGGCGTCGCTGGTCAAAGCATAAAATCCCATCATCCTTGACATGTAACCCGATAAAGAGGTTTTTTGATGACAAAACAAGCACAACACACCAAGACAAAACGTTACGGGATGGTCATTGATCTGGACCGGTGCACCGGGTGCGGGGCCTGCATGGTGGGCTGCTATGCGGAAAACAACGTGCCGTTTCGAAAGGATGAAACCGACAAGATGCTGAGCCTGAACTGGCTCCGGGTGTTCAAGGTGGACAATGGAAAACCGTTTCCCGACACCGAGGTCTGCTATATCCCCAAGCCCTGCATGCAGTGCGACGGCCGGCACATGGAAGGCCACTCCCCGTGCGTTTCCGTATGTCCGGCCGTGGCCACGGATTACGATGAGCCCACGGGCGTTGTCAGCCAGATTTATACCCGGTGCTTTGGCTGCCGGTACTGCATGGCCGCATGCCCCTATCATGCACGCAAATTCAACTGGTGGGACCCGGTGTGGCCCGCGGACATGGAAAAATATTTAAACCCGGACGTCTCTGTCCGGATGCGCGGGGTGGTGGAGAAGTGCTCGTTTTGTTACCACCGGTACCAGAAAGCCAGAGACAAGGCCTATGTGGAAGGCCGGGATGAAATCGCGGAAAATGAATACCAGCCCGCCTGTGCCGAGGCCTGCCCGACCCGGGCCATTACCTTTGGGGATCTGCACAATCCCGAGCATGAAGTCTATGAGCTAAGCCGCAGCAAAAAGGCTTTCCGGCTGCTTGAGAAACTCAACACCAATCCCAAGGTCTATTACCTGACTTCCAAGAGCTGGGTGAGGCGCAAAGCGGACAATTACCTGGAAGGCGAATCTCCGGCGGACCGGAAACCGGCCCATAAAGCAGAAACCGCATCCCATTAATTGATAAAAACACCAAGGAGTGAACTGATCATGACGACACCGGCAATTCCCGAGGGTGTAAAACGCTGCTCCACCAGGAAATTTGCAATTTGGCTGGCGGTGGTCGGCGCCGTCCTGTTGTGGGGCGTCTATGCCATGTTCCTGGTCTGGTACAAGGGGTTAAATCAAACCGGCATGAACGACGCCTATGGATTCGCTCTGTGGATATGGGCCGACCTGGCAGTGATCGCGCTTGGCGGCGGGGCGTTTTTTTCCGGATTTCTGACCTATATCATCGGCAAAAAGGAACTCAAAAACATCATCAACTATGCCGTGATTATCGGTTTTATCTGCTACAGTTCCGCACTGCTGATCCTGGCATTAGACATCGGCCAGCCGCTTCGGGGATGGTTTATTTTCTGGCACGCAAACGTCCATTCCATGTTAACGGAAGTGGCCTTCTGCCTGTCAGTCTATTTCGGGGTGCTCACCATCGAGTTTATCCCGGTGGTGCTGGAAAACCCCAAGCTCGATCGCGTTCCGTTTCTCCACCACTTAAGCCACAACCTGCATGAGGTCATGGCGGTATTTGCGGCCACCGGCGTATTTCTTTCCTTTTTCCATCAGGGATCGCTCGGCGGCGTGGCCGGCGTACTCTACGGCCGCCCGTTTTCTTTTCGCGAGGGTCTGCTGATCTGGCCCTGGACGTTTTTTCTCTTTACCTGGTCGGCCGCGGCCGTCGGACCGTGCTTTACCGTGATGGTGACCTGGCTGACCGAAAAGGTTACCGGCAAAAAACTGGTCAAACAGGAAGTTTTCCAGCTTCTGGGTAAGATATCCGGGTGGATGCTGCTGACCTACATGATCGCCAAAATCGCGGACACCTGGTACTGGGCCGTGGTGACAGCGCCTTCCAAGGGCTTTGCGCTCATGGATTTTTACACCAACAACCCGGTATACGGCATATGGATTTTAATCGCGGAGTTAGTGGTATGCGGTCTGGTACCGGCATTCATCCTGATTTCACGCAAGGGCCGGGAAAACAACACGCTGCTTCTCACCGCCATGATCCTGGCGGTGATCGGCATATGCATCAACCGCTGGGTCATGGTGCTCCAGGTCATGGCAGCGCCGCTTCTGCCCTTCCAGGAATGGTACATGTACATGCCGACCTGGCAGGAAGTGGCCACCACGATTTTACCCGTGGCATACGGCATCATCCTGATTTCGCTGGCCCACCGCTATCTGCCGGTGTTTCCGCAGGAAAAAGAACTCAATCCCGGCAATTAAAGGCCGGCTAAGCAAGGAGGCAGATTATGTTCCCCTTTATATTTGAATGGGCATGGGACATTGCCCACCTGGTCTTCATGGGCGCCCTGTGGTATGCGCTGTCGATCATCGGCGCCGGCCTGACCTACTGCATCATCAAGTCGCTCTATGACACGGCCACACAGGAAGGCGGAGACAGCGCGCATCACTGAGCCGGATATTAAATTCGAAACACGAACCCCGAAGGCACATGATTCTTGAACTCACCCTTCGTGTTCTTCGTGAACTTCGTAGTTAATTTGATTTGATGTTTATTACCACGAAGAGCACGAAGATATATGCATCGAATAAATGCCCGGAAAAAAAACAGCATCTATTGAAGCATATCATATTATAAGACAGTGATAAATCTGCCCGCCTAAAGGCGGGGGCTTTAACCTTCAAATACTGAGTATATAGTGATTGCCATGGCGCCACACGAACTGTTCGAATCAACCGTGTGGCGCTTTTTTTTGCATACCCCTGTCGCACATCGCAGGTTCCGGATTCTATTACGAAGACCACGAAGAAAATATTTTTGATATGACACCTTCGTGCGCTTCGTGGTTTCATAAGGAGGAGAATAAAAGAGTTGGATGCGATTGTAATTAAAGGCGGCCACACCTTAAACGGCGAGGTCCGGATCAGCGGAGCCAAAAACGCCGCTTTGCCCATGCTTGCAGCCACCCTGCTGGTGGGCGGCAAATTTCACTTCTCCAATGTACCGGATTTAAAAGATATTGAAAGCATCCTGCAATTGCTTGCCACGATCGGCGCAGCGGTGGAGCGGCAGGGCGAGGCGGTCACTGTTGATACCCGGGGGGTGGACAATTTCGAGGCCCCTTACGAATTGGTGCGCCGGATGCGGGCCTCGGTACTCGTACTCGGCCCCCTTCTGGCCCGCCTGAAACGGGCCCGGGTTTCCCTGCCCGGCGGATGCGCCATCGGCGCGCGCCCCATTAACATGCACCTGGAAGGCTTCGAGCGGCTGGGCGCGGAAATCACCCTGGAGCATGGCTATGTGGAGGCCGCGGCAGAGACCCTGACCGGAGAGGAGATCTTTTTTGACGTTCCCACGGTAACAGGCACGGAAAACCTGATGATGGCCGCGGTTTTGGCCAAGGGTACCACCGTGCTGAGAAACGCGGCCCGGGAACCGGAAGTCACCGCACTGGCCGACATGCTCAACCGGATGGGGGCACAGATATCCGGCGCTGGGACCCCGAATATCACCATTTCCGGCGTGGATACGCTCGCACCGGTTTCCGCAGAGATTATCCCGGACCGCATTGAGGCGGGCACCTACATGGTCGCAGCCGCCCTTACCCGGGGAAACATCCGGATGACAGGGGCAGAGCCGGACCACTTGAAACCGGTCATTTCCAAGCTCCGGGAAGCCGGGGCCGGCGTGGACCTGGCCCCGGATGCCATCACGGTCACGGGCAGCCGGCCCGTTTCCAGCGTAGACATCAAAACACTTCCCTTCCCCGGCTTTCCCACGGACATGCAGGCCCAGTTCATGGTGCTCATGAGCATTGCCAACGGCCTGAGCGTGATCACCGAAACCATATTCGAAAACCGCTTCATCCACGTGCTCGAGCTCCAGCGCATGGGGGCCGACATCCAGATCTCGGGCAACCACGCCATGGTCAAGGGCACGGAAAAGCTCTCCGGCGCCCCGGTCATGGCCTCGGATCTGCGCGCCAGCGCTTCCCTGGTGCTGGCCGGGCTGGTGGCCGAAGGCACCACGCGCATCAGCCGGGTATACCATCTGGATCGCGGTTATGAATCCATTGAGCAGAAATTCGGTCAACTGGGCGCAAACATCAAGCGAATATCTGAAACCACGTCTTCGTAAAACCCAGACATCCCGGACATGGACCCTGCTGAAAATCCAAAGCGCAATCCGGGAAATCAGCCGGATCGTTTTTACTACCGCCCCCTGCTCCCGCTGCTGCTTGCCTTTATCGCGGGCATTGGCCTGGCCCGCTTTTGCCCGTATTCCGGCATACTATACCGGATTGCCATGCCCTTTGCCGCCGGGGCGGCTGCCTGCGTGCTCTACCTGCTTGCCCG
>JAIPEJ010000050.1 GCA_021737225.1 Desulfobacteraceae bacterium | reverse complement strand
CCGCAATAGGCGGTAACCTCCATGATGCGCGTCTGGCGCTTTGCGCCGCATGCACAAAGCGCCATCAGCAATCCCGTGATCAGAACCAGAAAGACAATTCCGGATTTGCGGCGGCGGTCCATGATTTATGTTTCGTCCTTTTCGTTCCAAACCCCCGGAATTTCCGTGTCGCAGAATCTGCACCTGCCGCCTGACAGACCCGCGGCGGAAACCTCGTATCCCTGTCGCTCGATAATCATTTTCCCGCAATTGTGACAATAGGTATGGTTTGCCTCGTGCCCGGGCACGTTGCCGATATAGACATACCGGATGCCCTCTTCCATGGCGATTTCGCGCATCTGTTCCATGGCGGGCACCGGCGTGGGCGGCAGGCGGTCGAGCTTGTAATGCGGATAAAAACGCAGAAAATGCAAGGGATGGTTAACCCCGAGATTATCCGTAATCCACTTGCACATGTCGCGGATCATTCCCGGGTCATCCACATAGCCGGGCACCAGCAGAGTGGTCATCTCGAAATGCACGTTTTGTTCATTAAGCGTCTTGAAGGTGTCCAGCACCGGCTGCAGGCGACCGCCGTTTAGTTTCCGGTATAACTTGTCGTCAAAGGACTTGAGATTGATGTTGGCCGCATCCAGGACCTCGCACAGGGCCAGCAGCGGCTCTCGGTTGACATACCCGTTTGAGATCAGCAGGTTTTTCAGTCCGTTTTGTCCGGCGATCCGGGCGGTATCCATCATGTATTCGAAAAACGTCAGCGGCTCGGAATACGTATATGCGATGCCCCGGGCATCCGTGCGAAGCGCGCGCTGCACTGCCGCCTCGGGAAACAGGTCATAGTGCCGGACATCTTCGGGCCGTACCTGGGAGATCTCCCAGTTCTGGCAGTTTAAGCACCGGAAGCTGCACCCGGTGGCGGCCATTGAAAAGACGCGGTTCTGCGGGAGAAAATGAAAAAGCGGTTTCTTTTCAATCGGGTCCACATGCACGGAACAGGGGTTTCCGTAGGCAAGGGTGTACAACTTGCCGTTCATGTTGACCTTGGAACGGCATATGCTGCGATCGCCCACAGACAGGGTGCAGTGGTTGGGGCAGACATTGCAGGTGACTTTTTTGCCGGCCAGTTTTTCATAGGAAAACGCCTCCCTGGACCATTCCCAGAGATCGGACGGAGCGTCATCCTTGAATACGTGCACGCGCCCCACCGACTTCTGGCTGTCTGCGGCAACGGCCGGGCGCACCAATCCGGTGCCGCCGCCCAGGGCCGCCCAGAGGCAGGCCCCGCTGCAGCCCAGAAGAAAGTTTCTGCGGGACAGGTTATGTGTCATAGGCAAGGGTCACAAACGTCAAACTGAAGGTTTTCATGGCGATTAAGGCTGTCGCGGTCCAAATCAGCCCGAAATAGGGCATCAGCAGCACGCTGACTGCCAGGGTGCCCACGGCCGCCCCGATCAGATCTGCTGAAAACGCCCGGACCGCCGCCGGGTTTTCGCGGCCGCCCACCTGCAGCGCCACCGGAAACTGAATGCCGCAGGCCAGGGAGACGATCCCGCCGAAAACAAGGAAGGCAGATGCCGGCAGCACATCCCCGGCAAACCAGAGTGCGGCCATAAATGCGGCCACGGCCGCGATCAGCACAATGTCTGTTACGATAAACAGGCGGCGGCCGATATTCCTTCCGTATTCCCCGATCACGGCACCGGGCAGCAGGCCTGCCAGAAATACGGTGACAATCAATCCGATCCCGAAATAAATATATCCGAAAAAGACCTGAAACGCAAATATCACCAGCACTTCGCTGCCCATGGTCATGGCGCCGGTGGTAAACAGCACGAATTCCTCGCTTCGGCTGCGCAGCAGGTAGACTGCCAGCCCCAGCGCAAGCAGGGCTGTAAACACTGCGGGAGTGCTTTCAAATTCGGCAAACCACTGGGAAAACATGATGCCCACCAAGCGGGGTGCATAATCGGTGTTAACCGGGGCCTCGGCCTGTAGTCGAGACTTTATATGTCGGATTCGATCGGCAGTGATATTGCCGGCATAATATCCCCGGACATATTGCGTGGAGATGTTTTTTTCCGCCAGTTTGGCCGGAATGTCTGTATCAAGCGGGAGTTGTGCGCACAGAAAATAAAGCCGCTGGCCGGGCAGCATGAGGATATCGGAAAAGTGTGCCGAGGCGGTCTGATGTAAAATCGAGATCTTTTTTCCCTGGATCTGCGAGATGTAATTGCCCGGGGCGTTGGTGTGGAAGGAGAAAATCCCGTTGTCGGTCAGGTGGCGGCGGGCTTGGGCGAAAAACCGGGTGGTAAAAAACCGGTTGATCTGGAATGTTTCCGGATCGGGGAGATTGACGATAATGGCGTCGTACTGCTTGTCGCTGCCGGTTAGAAAAAGGCGGGCGTCCTGGTGGATCACGTTTAGCCCCGGGATCTTGCGGAGCATGTCATATTGAAACAGCGCCCGGGTGATGGCCGGATCAATTTCCACGTAATCCACGGACGCGGGTTCGTATTTCCGGATCTGGCGCATCATGCCGCCCTCTGCGGAAACCAGCAGCACGTGCGCCACCCGGTCGAGCTGGGACAGGGGGTAATGCACGGATTCCTCGGCCTGGATCAGGTTCTGGTCCGAAAACACGGGCCTGCCGTCGAGAAACAGCGTATGCTGACCCTGGTTTTTGAAGATCTCCACCCTGCCGTACCGGGACTCTTCGTAGTGCACAAGCTCGCCGGCAGACCGCTGAAGTGACGGCGCTTCTGTCCAGAGCATGGCAGTCAGGCCGGCGATGCCAACAGCCGCGGCCAGGCCCAGGGCCAGGCGGTAGCGCTGCCCCGCGGGGATCAGAAAAAAGGCGGAAGCAAGCAGGGCGGCATTCACAATAACCAGGGCCTGCACGGGCGTGGCAAAAAAGACAAGCAGAAAGGAGAAAAGGGCCCCGCCGCTCATATCCCCGATGTTGTCTGCGATATAGATCCGGGTACCGGAAAAGCCAGGCTCCAGGACTCGGGCGCAAAACAGGCTGTAGGGGAGCACAAAACCCAGCAGCAGGCAATAAGGGGCGATCGTGGCCAGGATGTAGCCAAAGGTGGCGTAAAAACCAACCGCGCTGCCGGTAACAAACATCACATCCCGCAGCACCCTGACCGCCAGAAGGGTCAGGGGGGAGAGCACGGCAAGCAGCATGGACAAAAGGGCCAGCCGGGTCCTGTCCGGGGGCAGAATCCGGGAGCCTGCAAGTCCTGACGCCCATGTGCCGAAACCGCCCAGCACAAGCCAGGAAAACAGGATCAGGGCAATGACAAATTCATTGCCCTGGAACCTGGAGAGAAATTCGCGGATAATCAGCAACTGGCTGACCACCGAGGAAATCCCGGTGACCACCACCAGTTGTAGAATCCGGTCTTCACCCCTGCTCTTCAAAATACTGGACCTGGTAGGTAAAGACCTGCAAGTCACCCTTTTCCCATGCGTCCGGCGGCAGCCCGGCTTTCATGCAAAGCTGCTGAAGAAAGGATTTTTTGTCCGGAAGCTGCTCCCAGACCTGCGGCAGGAAGGTGGCGCTGCGTGCGCCTTTTTGGATGATGAGCCCGTCTACATGGGGACTGATCCGGTCGAGCAGGTCCTGGGCATCCGTGTATTCAAGCGGCTGGGGCTCGGTAAGCAGGCTTACCTCGATCTGGATTTTGGAAAATTCTTCAGCAGACAGGGTGCCAAATCGCGGGTCACTAAAGGCCGCATTTACTGCATTGTCCCTGACCCCCTCTATTAACGGCTTTTCAGGCACCAGGTTTCCGATGCAGCCCCGGAGCTGGTCGTTGATTTTCAGGGTGACAAAAGTGCCGCGCTTGGATTGAAAGACCGGGTCCCGGGTAGCGTCGTCTCCGAGCTGTGAAACCCCGGTTTCCACTCCAAGGCGGTCGGCAATGCTTTTGCGGGCGACTTCCAGCAGCACCTCGCCTTTTTCCTTGCTGATTTGCTGGTTGTTTTCATGTTCACTCATACGGGCTTCTCCATAAAATGCGATGGTTGCGTAACCGACCACTTGATCGCGCCTGCCGGTAGTGTCTCCGCTGTTGGCATAATGCAGCAGCCGGGCATTCCATTGTTTGCCCCGCGCTATTTCCATGAGCACCAGAAGCGGTTTCCAGCCGCATGCGCGCCGCGGGTCAGCCGCAAGTTCTTCCGATTTCATGCCTGTGATGATCTCAATTGTCTTGCGATCCCGGGATACAGCCTTTTCATACGGCAGGTAGTGTGACAGGTCGGTGCTGGCAATGATCAGGGTGTTGCTGTCCACAACGGTTTCAAGTGCCCCGGCATAGGCTGCCACATTGCCGTTTTTTCCGAACACAACCGGGATAATCTCAAAATCCGAAAGCCATGTCTGCAGAAACGGGAGAATTACTTCCACGGCGTGTTCGCGCTTATCCGAGGCGGTAACCGGGCGGAACATGTCATACTGCTTTTGCAGGTGTGCGGCATCCGGGTGAAGATCCACCCTGCCAAGCGGTGTCCGGTAACTGTCCACACCACTGATAGCCGCTTTGTCAAAGCCCACCCGGTGGTCCGGGGCCATGATAATGACTTTGGAAAATGATTGTCCTTCCAGAGCCTGTGCGGCACGGGCTGCAACGGGTCCGGAATACTGGTAGCCGGCATGCGGCATGACCAGGGCTTTCAAGGGCTGGTCCGGAAGATCTTTCACCTGCCCCTTACGTGCCTGCCGGCTCATCTGATCAATAGTTTGGGCAAGTTCATCCGGATCCGCCGGATAAAACGTTCCCGCCACAGCGGGCTTGCGCACTTCTCCGGCCTGCACTCCGGGCACCGGCGTCCCGGCGAGCCAGAAGATTGCGAGCAACGAAAAAATTACCGTAATGTATTTTGCGCTGCAGGCGGACATGGCGTTTAACGGATTTTGTGTTATGGAATTAAAAATAACAGTTATTTAAAAAATTTACACGGCTTTGCAGATCCTGTCAAACGGATAATCCTCAGGCTATCCCGGCACCGGGTCTGCCTGGTTGACTTAACGTTCCATAAAACGGTTTATCTTTAAACTCTGGAAAGTTTGAACACCCGTGGACTGATCGGAGGGTGCTTTCGATGGGTCTGCACAGGGGCGGACGGCGGGGACTGTTTGTGAGATGCATTGAGCGCGGCAGCGGTCAGCATTCGAACAAATTGTCCCCGCCGGCCGGCCCCTGCGAAAATCCTTGAAGCCAGATGTTTTTTTTGCAGAGCCTTGCAAGGTTGAGAGCTTCTGGAAAAACCCCGGTCTTCAATGCTTATCCGCGTGCTTCGCTTGCCGGGGCAACCGCATGTCGCTGCACTCGGGCCGGGCATCTCTAAGGCTCGCTTCGCGGCGGCTCGGCAAACTCGCCTTTCGGCTCAAACAGAGCCGGCCGCCAGCTCAGCTTCGCCAAGAGCTGCTCCGGCCCTCGTGCAATGCGCCATGCGGCAGCCCCGGCAATCTCCGCACGAGAAAACCCAGCCGGCTTATCACAGGCTGATTCAGGCTTCCCAATCCGGATGATTTGTCTTTGAATTCCTGTAGTTTTGAAACTTTGTGGAATTCGGCGGGGAAATTGTCGAGGGGGTGGGGCAGGTCGGGACGGCGGGGTGGTTTGTGCAGATGCATCGGGCGCGTCAGCGGACGGCATATGCACAAACTTCCCCGCCGGCCCGTCCTGCGAAAGGAATTGAAGTCTGATGCTTTTTTTGCAGGGCGCTGCGAATTAGAATAGCAACAACAACCAACCGACAATTTGTTTTCGGAATCGGAATCGAGATTTTTCCTTTCGATCCCGATTTTGATTTGGAGGAGGTGGGTATGCTTTGACTTGCGGGAATTCATGTGCAAAGTTCGGAGCTGTGCGTGAGTTATGGTGAGGTTCGGGAATTTATCGATAATTGGCAGCATAGCGGGAAAACCGATGATTGTGATCGGATTCAGCGATATTCACGGCCAGACCGCTGCCATGGACCGGCTCGGGAATATACTGCAGAAAGCCGATGTTGTGGTGCTTGCTGGTGATATCACCCATTTCGGAAACCACCGGCACGCCGGGCGCGTGGCGGAATCCGCGCGGCGGTATGCCGGCTGCGTGCTGGGGGTGCCCGGAAACTGCGACTACCCGGCAGTTGCGGCTTATCTGGACCAGGAGGGCATCAATCTCCACGCAGAATCCCGGGTAATCGGGGATATCGGTTTTGCGGGGCTGGGAGGCTCTCTGTTTACGCCTTTTCATACCCCGAACGAGCACTCCGAAACCGAGGTCCGGCGCTTTTTATCCGGGGCCGCCGCAGGCTTGCCGGAAAATCTGCCTTTTGTGCTGGTAAGCCACCAGCCGCCGATCAATACCAGGTGCGACCGGATCCGCTCCGGAAGGCATGTCGGCAGCCGCGTGCTTCGGGAGTTTATCGAAACGCGACAGCCCCTGGTCTGCATTACCGGGCATATCCACGAATCCGTGGGCACGGACCGCATCGGCAAAACCACGATCATCAACCCCGGCCGGTTCGGGCGTGGCAGTTATGCATACGTGGAAATCCGCGAGGGCGAGGCATCTGCGGAGGTCCGGCCGATTGCCTGAAAAAGTGATTTTGGGCCCTTTTTCAGCTTGAGGGGCCCGGGATGTCAATTGTGGAGCAGGTGTTGCCGGAACCGCAGGTCTTTGAAGAAATCGTGGGCGAAGCGCCCTTGTCAGAGCCCATGCTGTAGCTGACCCGGCTTAACATCCGCTCCAGGGTTTGGCTGCCGCAGGCGCTGCACTTCATTTCCACTTTTTCGGATGCATCGCTTGATTTCACGATGATTTCCTGAATATTGCCGCACTGGACGCATTTGAATTCATATATGGGCATGATGAGAGTTCCTTTTCGGACCTGATTTTATTTTCCCGCTGCGTTAATCGGAAGCCGGAAAAGCATGCGGAAATGATTCCGGCAACGATGAATATCACACAATTATCAATAAAAATCGGCAGTGTCAATCCGCAGCGGATTTTCAATTGACATCCGCCGGCAGGCATACAATATAGTTCGGATAAACTGCATTCCGCCATCTCCCCGTAACCATGCAGCCGGAAAAAAACACCGGAACCCGGAAGCGACCATGCAGAACTCGATTCTCATAACAATTTTATCCGCCATATTTATCGCCCTGGTGGGCATCGGCATCATCGCGCCGGTAATGCCCATATATGCCACAGATCTGGGGGCAACAGGATTTGACCTGGGCCTGATCGTGGCAGGATTTTCCCTGAGCCGGGGCGTGCTGCAGCCTTTTATCGGCGGTCTGTCAGACCGACACGGCAAGAAACGCTTCATGGTGCTCGGGCTGCTGATATACGCGGTGATCGGATATACATATACCCTGGCCACCGCAGTGGGGCACCTGATAGCGATCCGCATTCTCCACGGCATGGGCTCGGCAATGATCATTCCCATGGCCATGGCCTATATCGGTGACATGTCTCCCGAGGGAGAGGAGGGCAAGTACATGGGCATGCTCAATATCTCCCTTTTTGCCGGGATCGGCGGCGGGCCGGTGTTGGGCGGATTTTTCCTGGATCTTTGGGGCCAGAATTCCGCCTTTTATGCCATGGCAGTTCTCAGCATCGTTTCCATGGTGCTTGTGGCAGCGCTTTTGCCGAAACAGAAAAACACCCGGATAAAGGACAACAAGGGATCGATGCTTGCCGTTTTCCGGCTGATGCTCAAAAGTTCCCGGGTGATGGGGATGCTGCTTTCCCGCATGGCCACCATGATTATCATGATTCCCTCTATTGCGTTTCTGCCGATTCTCATGCAGAAAACCATGGGCGCCACGGGTCTCGAGATCGGGCTGGTGGTGACATGCAGAACCCTTGTCAACGCGGTCATGCAGATTCCTTTCGGCAAACTCGCAGACCGCCGGCAAAAACACCTGCTGATTCTTGTCGGCTCCACCGTCATCAGCCTCGGCATGCTTCTTGTGCCGTCTGCCCCCGGTGTCGTCACGCTCATGATCCTGTTTGCAGTTATCGGGGTCGGAGAGGCAATCGTCTGGCCGAGCCTGGGGGCGCTGGCCACCGAGGAGGGCCGTACTTACGGCCAGGGCTCCATGATGGGGGTGTTTAACATGTCCATGAGTGCCGGGCTTTTTGTCGGTTCCATGGGAGTGGGCAGCCTCATGGATATATTCGGCATTGCCTGGGCCTTTTATTGCGTGGCCTTGATTCTTTTTGCCAGTACGGTGGCGGCAGTGATCATGATCGGGCCTTCGCCGGTTCGCGTACAGGAAAAGATGTCCTCTTAAAAAGTGTCGCAGGCCGGCCGGGGTCAAATCATCCGCCGGAGCTGGCCCAGCCCGGTGATAACCGCGTCCGGCGCCAGGCTCTGACAGCGCGGATCGTCCTGCCGCAGGCGCAGGGATCGCTTGTCACCGGCGAACAGGGCGGTTTGAAATCCGGCCTGATGGGCCGGGTAAATGTCACAGAGCATGTCACTGCCCACGTAAAGCACGGATTCCCGGGAAATTCCGTATTCCTGCAGCCGGTGCGCGGCCTTTCCAAACAGATCGGCAGAAGGCTTGGCCAGGCCAAGGGTATAGGAATAGAGGATTAATTTTGCGTCAAAGCCGAGCTCTCGGGGCGGCCGGCCGAAAAAGTGCTGAAACAGCAGGGGCGTGTAAAACTGGGCATTGGATATCAGCCCCAGTTTCAAACCATCCCGGCGGCATGCAACCAGCAGCTCATCCAGATCCGGCATGGGATAGGGCGGGTTGGCAATGAGTTCAAAACCCAGCGCCAGGCGCCGGGCCAGGCCGCGGTCATCAGTTGCCAGCACGTCCTGAAAGATCCGGTCAATCCGGGCTTCCGGGTGGTCAATGCCTTCGGCCCGCTTTTGGGAAAGCGCTGCATTTACGGCATCCGAAATCCGGCCGAGGAAATCCCCGGCGCTTTGTTCAATTCCGTGTGAACGCAGCAGTTGCGCCATGGCCCCAAGCGCCCTGGAGCTGTCCGAGACGCGGGTGATGTCCCCGGACGCACTGATAAAAAGAGTTCCGTAAACGGCAAACACCACGGCGCGCACCGGCGCCCGGAGGTGCATTTGCGGGCGCATTCCCGTGGGCCTGGGCGCCAGGCGACGAACATATTCGGCAAACAGGTCGCTGTCTTTCATTGTTCCTCTCTAATGTATCGGGTCGGATCCGGAATGCCGGCTTCTGCAAAGCCTTTGCGCCGCAGGCGGCAGGAGTCGCACCTGCCGCAGGCCAGGCCCCCGGGCGATGGATCATAGCAGGAGTGGGTCATGGAAAGGTCCACTCCCAGGGCGGTACCCTTTTGAATGATTTCGGATTTGCGAAGATAGAGAAGGGGGGCCCGGATGCGTATCCGGCGGGTTCCTTCCACGGCCATCCGGGTGGCCAGGTTGGCCATGTTTTCGTAAGCCCGGATGTATTCCGGCCGGCAGTCCGGGTATCCGCTGTAGTCCACGGCATTGACCCCGATGAAAATATCACCGGTTTCCAGGACTTCGGCCCAGGCCAGGGCCACGGACAGAAAGATCGTGTTGCGGGCCGGCACGTAAGTGGCCGGAATCTCGGCCCCGGGTTGCCGGTCCGGATCGCCGCCGGGCATCGCCATTTTTGAGGTCAGGGCCGAGCCGCCGATGGCGCGCATGTCCAGGGCCGCCACGTGATGTTCGGCCGCGCCCAGGGCCCGGGAGATATTTTCGGCAGCCCTGAGCTCGTGGGAATGCCGCTGCCCGTAATCAAAGCTGAGACTGTGGCAGCTAAATCCTTCCTCCCTGGCCACGGCAAGGGTGACTGCCGAATCCAGTCCCCCGCTTACCAGGACCACTGCTTTGTACGGGGTTCTCGCAGGTTCTGTCAATTATACCCCCCTTTGGATATGCGGCCAGATGACTTTGTGCAGCTGCAGATGAAGCCGGACATCCAAGCGGTCTTCCAGAATCCATCCGGCGAGCCGGTCGGGTTCGAGTCGGCCGGAAGCCGGGGAGATCAGCACCGGGCAGGCAGTGCGGCCGGGCCGGAAGCGCTCGATCACCTGCCGGGCGAACTCGTAATCGCGCCGGTCACAGACAACGAACTTGACCTGGTCCTGGGTTTTCAACCGGCCGATATTGGCAAAATCGGTTTTTTCGCTCTCCCCGCTTGCCGGGCACTTGATATCAAGGATTTTTATGCATTCAGGTGAAACCCGGTCAACGGGATAGGTGCCGTTGGTCTCGATCAGGACTTCAAGGCCGGCTGCAAGCAGCCGATCAACCAGAATCGGGGTTTGCTTCTGCATCAGGGGTTCCCCGCCGGTAATTTCCACCAGCCGGCATTCGTAGGCCGCAACTGTTGACACGATTTCATCCATGTCCATGATGTGCCCTTCAAAATAGGCATATGTGGTGTCACAGTAGGCACACCGCAGGTTGCACCCGGTCAGCCGGACAAAAACACAGGGTCGGCCGGCATGCAGGGATTCGCCCTGGATGCTGTAGAATATTTCATTTACCCGGAGGCGGGATCCGGATTCGGGGTTGATTTCCGGCATCATGGCCGCACCCCGGCCTTGTAAATCCGGGCGTCGCCCGTGACTTGCCATGGGCCTGCCGCAGCCGGCACCAGTGCGGATTGCCCCTGTACAATGGAGATGCGGTATTGGTGTGCAGGCGTTTCGATATCCGCGCTTCCCGCCAGGCACAGCAGGATTTCCGCACTGTGCGCTTCGGACGAATGGTAGACCTCGCCGGCCCGGATTGTAATTTCAGACAATGTAAATTCCCGGGCCGGGCAGGGGTATTGCTTTTCGTGGGCGCGCACGGGTTCGGGCTGCAGCTGGTGCACGGAAAACGGGGAAAATTCCAGCACGTGCATCAATTCGTCCACATCCACGTATTTCTGCGTCAGCCCGCCGCGCAGCACATTGTCCGAATTGGCCATAATTTCAATGCCGAGTCCGTATAAATAGGCATGCAGCATGCCCGGCGGCAGAAATACGGCACTGCCCGGGTTGATTTCCACGAGATTTAAAAAAACCGGGGCCAGCACGCCGATGTCACCCGGGTAAAAGTCGTGGAGCCGGCAGATCCATGCGGCTTCCGGCCGCCCGGATCCGCCGTCCTGGTCCAGGGCTTCTTCAATGACCTGTTGGCTCCGGGTTTGTCCCAGGGTCATCAGGCTGTGGAAGAACCGCTCAATTCCCCGGGCTTCCGGTCGCTCGGCCAGGGCTGCGATTTCCTGGGCAAGGGATCGCGGGCAGAAGTGCCGGAGCCCTTCCACGATTGCACCGGGATCGCGGAAACCCAGCAGAGCGCCGAAAGGCTTGAGCGCGCAGATGAGTTCCGGCTTGGGCCATGGATCGCGGTAATTGCGGTTCGGGGCATCAATTGGAATGCCCCGGCGGTTTTCCCGTGCAAAACCCTCCAGGGCCCGGGTTTGGTCCGGGTGGGCCTGGATGGAAAGTGGCTGTTCTGCGGCCAGAACCTTGAACAAGTAAGGAAGGGTGTTTTCGTAAGCTCGCGCCGCGGCACTGCCGAGCACGGCCTCGGGATTCGCCCGGATCCATTCATCCAGGTTGGTCCGGCCGTTGTTGACAAGCACCTGCGAAGGGGATTTCGGATGTGCGCCCATCCAGAGCTCGGCCCACGGGCTTTGGCTATCGGGTTGTCCGCCCAGCAGTTGCTGGATTTCGGTTTTTGATCCCCAGGCATAATGCTGGATCGGGTTTTTCAGTAAAACGGGTCGGTCAGTCATGGATCATCCGTGCCGTCAGTTTTGGAACAGACCGTTTTCATAGATCACGGTTCGGCTGCCGTCGGCCAGGTGCGCTGTGACCCGCTTTTTTTCCGTGTTGACGATATCCCAGTGCAGGGCCGAGTCATTGAAACCGAGCTTCTTTTTGGTTTCCTTTGTCATACCCCCCGGATCGCCGGCATATGCATCCGAATAGGAACTGCCCAGGGCGATATGGCAGTTGCCGTATTTGCCGCCGAAATTTTCATCATACAGCGTGTTGGCCATAAACCGGCTGATCCTTGAAAATCGTCTGTCCGTGAGGGAAAATTCGCCGATTCTGCTGGCCCCGGCATCAGTCCGGAGCAGTTTGTGCAGAAAGTCCGCGCCGGATTTTGCATCTGCAGAAACGACCCGGCCCTTGTCAAATTCCAGGCGGATGCCTGTGACCAGGTTGCCGCCCCTGTAGGTGGGCTGATCTGCGTAATATATCCCGCGGGTGCCGCGCCAGTCCGGGGACAGGAAAATTTCAAAACTCGGGATGTTGTGCCCGGAAATGCCGATCCATTGCCGGTGCGCCCCGGGCGTGACTTCCAGGTCGATACCCGCTGACTCAATATGCAGGGTTTTAATCGGCAGGCTGTTGAGCCATTTTTTGACGGATTGGGCTTTTCTGTACACGGACTGCCAGTGCGTCAGCGGCTGCCTGCGGTTGATAAAGCAGGCCCGGGCGATCTGATCCGCATATTCCGGAACCGTCATGCCGGCATGCTCGGCCAGGGCCGGGGTGGGGTACATGGCCAGGGTCCAGCTGAACTGCCCGGTCTCTTCTCTGCGGTCCAGGATGTTGCGAAGCGGTTTTCTGGCCCTTAACGCCTTGCCCATGGTTTGCGGGTCCACATGCGAAAGGTGCGTGAGGGATTCCGGCGCCATGAGCACGATGCTTCCGTTTAAGTTTTCGTAAAATTCCTTTTCCCCCGGCGGGATAAAGGTGAGCTGCCGGTTGTTGGTGTATTCAAAAAACTGTCTTTCCATGTTCGCGGTCTGCATCAGCCGCTGGACCGGACGCCGTCCGGCGGCCAGGAGTTTTCCATACAGCCGCTCGGCAAGGGGCAGGGCGGCCATATCATAGCGGATCAATATGATGTCGTTTTTTCTGCGCCGCCCCCGCCTGGCGATTTTTAATCCCCATAAAAGAACCTCCGCGTACCGGTCCAGGTGCTGATCCTTAAACATGAGTAATTTCTCTTTTTGCCCGGGTTCAGTGCTCTTCCTTGAGAAAGAGCCGGTGATATTCCGAGTCGCTTAAATGGGTTCTAAGCAGCCGGTTGACCATGTCGTGGAGCGTTTCGAGCTCTTCGGCGCTCATGCGCCGGATCAGGGTTTTGATCAACGCGTCATCCGAAAACATCTGCATATAACATACCAGGGTCTGCTCGTCGGTTTCCCGTTCCCAGCCAAAGCCCAGCAGGCCGTCATATGTTTCCACAAATTCGTGCGTATACTTTTTCATTCTGGATAAACCTGCATTTCCGTGTTATCTAACTAGTGCCCATCCAGAAATGGCTAATTTGCCCAATTTCTGCGTCAGGCTCAAATTTTAATCCTCAAAATACTTTAAGTATTCCTGCGGTTAAAATTTTCGCCTTCCTTGAACTTGAACAAATTATCCGATCTCTGGATGGGCACTAACTATGAAACACAATATATTTTATTGCATATTTCAGTTAAAGCCTGAAATTCACAACCACCGGGAGCGCGAAAAAAACAAAATAATAACAATTACTTCGTGTTCTTCGTGCACTCAGTGGTTCGGACCAGGCATGTGCAATAATTTCAGTCGTTATGTACGGTGCTCTGACGAAAACCCTTTTTTACTGGGCCGAAATATTGATAAACTTAGAAAGCCACCATATTGAAAAAACCCGGCCGGGTCAAGCCGGCATTGTAGATCGTTGAAAAATTTATGCAGCCGCGTTTTGATTATTTCTACACTTGTGACCGCTTACAGATCCGCTGGGGACGTTGGCCTGCAGCAGAATCAGGTACCCGGGGCAGCATCGTTTATCTGTCCGGGCGCGCAGAATTCATGGAAAAAAACGCTGAAGCCTTTGAGCGCCTCAGCCGTGCGGGTTTTGATCTTTACACCTTTGACTGGCGCGGCCAGGGCCTGTCGGCACGAATGCTTGCAAATCCACACAAGGGTTATGTGCAAAGCTTTGCTGACTATCTCGAAGATCTGCAGTTGTTTATGGACCGGGTTTTTCTGCCGGAAGCCGCTTCTTTCCGCGTGCTGATCGGCCATTCCATGGGCGGGCATATCGGTCTGCGCTACCTTCATGATCACGGAAGCAAGGTGGACAGGGCGGTGCTGGTATCACCGATGTTTGACATCAATACGTACCCGATTCCGCGTCGATTTGTTGCACGGATGTCCCGGGCGCTCGTCCGGGCCGGCCTGGGAAGGCGCTATGTCTTGGGCGCAGGGGACTGCAGGCTCGCATCCAGAAAGTTTGCAGGCAACAAGCTGACCCATGACCCGGAGCGTTTCATGCACGAAATCCGGGAGATCCAAAAGAATCCGGATCTGGCCCTGGGCGGCGTGACTTATCAATGGCTGGCAGCGGCTTGTGATTCCATTGACACGATCCATGCAGCCGGCTATCCGGAGGCTGTGGCAAACCCGGTATTGCTGGTTTCGGGTGCGTGTGAGCGTATCGTCAGCCGACGGGCGCACTTGCGTATGTGCCGGAGGCTGCCGGATTGTCGTTTTGTTGCGATTAATGGTGCAAAACACGAGATTTTAAAGGAAACCGATGCGCTTCAGCAGCAATTCTGGCAGGTTTTTGACCGGTTTACAGCAGGGTGAAAACATTACTAATATTTGCAAAATCGGATAAGCATCAACCGTACTGTGCGGTAACACGGCAATGTAGGGGCGAACCTGTGTGTTCGCCCTTTTCCCGGGAGAACACATCTGCAATTTCTGTTTTTATCGAAGTATCAGATATGATTTTAGCAACTTGTATAAACCGGCACGGAACCGAAAGGGTTTTTCCCGTGTCCGGGGGAAATTGAATCGCCTGGAAGAAAGGAAAGTGCATGATGAATTATGAAACGGATGAAAGATCAGAAGGCTACGAAGAGGCTCCCAGGTCCTTTCTGCGCAATCAGAGCAGGCGCAGCGGGCGGCCTCGAAAGGCGCTGCCGCTGGTGCTTATCGGCGGGGGATTCGTGCTTTGTCTGGTGGCCCTGGTTCTGGTGCTGGCCACAGGAGAAAACTCCCGGGAGGGGGTTGAGAATAAAAAAACACTGGAGCTCGGCGGCGCCGAAAATCTGCCGGAGGCAGGATCCCCCGAGGGCGTTGCTGTAGGGTCCGGACCTGAGGCGCTAACTTCCCGGGAAGGTGCACCCCAAACCGGTACTGCATCGCAATCCCGGGCGGCCGACCGTATGAAATCCATGCTGTCGGATTTTGAATCCCGGATGCAGGCCAACCACGACCAGGTCATGAACCGTCTTGCGGAACTGGCCAAGCGGGTGGGGAAAAACACAGAGCATCATCGTCAGTCGCTAAAAGCGCTCGAGGACCTGTCAGCCAGAATCGAAAGGCTGGAAACACAATATTTATCCGCAGCACAGGCCGAATCCGGGAAGGAAACAACAGAATCCGCCGAAGATGACCAGGCCCGGGCCAAAGAAGATGCTCAGGAGACTGAGCAGAAGGATGCATCCGAAGCCGGTTCATCGGAGAAAGCGTTTTACACGGTGCAGAAAAACGATACGCTTTATTCCATTGCCAAGGATAACGGGCTTGAGGTGGAGACGCTGCTTGAAATCAACGGGCTGGAAGAAGGCGCGGTAATCTATCCCGGGGATAAGCTGCTGGTCGAACCATAAGGCAGTCTACGGGGAATTTGAGGCCGGGATGCCTGCGCCGCCAGCAGCATTGATCCTCAGCGGGCTACAGCAGGCACCAGGCATGCTGTTCAGGCAGGCCGGACTGGTATATCCGGTTGACGGTCTCCGTGATGTTATAGGCCACGAACCGGACCTCCAGTTCAAGGCACTGGTCGTCAAAAATCACGTATTTTGCGTGATTGTCTCCATCCCTGGGCTGCCCCACGCTGCCCACATTGACAAGATAGCGGCAGCCTGTGTCCAGGACCACGGTTTCCTGCTTGAGCGGCCGCTTTGAGACCCCCTCCTCGTCATGGGAAACCAGCATGAGTTCATGGGTATGCCCGACAAAGCAGATGTTTTCCGTTAATTCTCCCATGGTTTGGGCCAGTCTTCCCCGGGTGACCTCAAAAAGGTATTCCGTGGCCGAATCCGGCGGAAATCCATGGACAAAACGGCAGTTGCCGGCAATGCGGTAAAACGGAAGTTCGGCAATGTAATCGAGGGTTTCGCCGGAGAGAAATCCCATGGTTTTTTCCAGCGAAGCGCGGGCAATGGGATTGAACCAGTCGAGAAAACCCGGATTGTTCACCGCCAGTTCATGATTACCGATTATCGAGGGGATTTCATGTTCGCGCAGAATCCGGAGCACGGCCTCGGGTTCGGGACCGTATCCAATGTTGTCGCCAAGCGAGTACACAGCCGACACCTCTGCC
>JAIPEJ010000049.1 GCA_021737225.1 Desulfobacteraceae bacterium | reverse complement strand
AGGCACTGCTGGAGTTGCAGGATGCCCAGGTGGATCTCTCCTGCCTGCCGAAGCTGGAAAAAGAAGACATCCCGCCCGACATCAGGGTGATGCACGCCTCGGACCGCCGCGACCAGATTGCCACGGATCTCTACGACCAGCCCACCGCAGGCATTCTCTATTACACGGCGGCCTTCGGCATTCAGTCCGTGGATCCCGAGCTGATCCCCATGATCCCGCTTTTTTGCTACGCCATGACCCAGTGCGGGACTTCCGACTATGATTACGTGGAACTGGCACGGCGAATCGACCAGTATACCGGAGGACTGGGTTTTTCGATCTCGGCCTCAAGCCGGCTGTCAGAAGAAGGGGCGCCCTGCCTGCCCATGCTCGCGATTTCGGGCAAGTGCCTGTCGAGAAATATCGGTCATATGTTCGAATTACTCCGGGACCTGCTGAAAAAATACGATTTTTCGGATCTTGAGCATCTGGGCCACCTGCTCATGGAAATCCGCTCCGACATGGAAGCCAGCGTGGTACACAACGGCCACAGGCTGGCCATATCCCTTGCCGCCCGGAACTTTTCCGCGGCCAGCGCATTGAACGAAACCTGGCACGGCATACACCAGCTCAAATACTTAAAAGAACTGACCGAAAACCTGGACACCCCGCGCCTGGAAAAGATTGCCGGGGATTTTTCCCGCATCGCGGACGCGGTTTTTCATGAAAACAACTTCCAGGCGGCATTAATCGGCGAGACCGACGACCTGGCAGCCGGTGTGAAAGAAACCGAGAAACTCTGCAACATGCTGAACCCGGCCCCGGGCTGCGGATTTTCTCCCCCGGAGTTTTCCCCGGAGGCCAACCTGCCCAGTGAGGGATGGGCCACCTCCACGGCGGTCTCCTTCGTGGCCCAGGCCATTGAAACCCAGCGGATCACCCACGCGGATGCCCCGGTACTGGCGGTGATCAGCAAGCTGCTCAAGTCCATGTTTCTGCATCGCGAAATCCGGGAAAAAGGCGGGGCCTACGGCGGATTTTCCATCTACCAGATGGAAAACGGCCTGTTTTATTTCGGCTCCTACCGCGATCCGCAGATTGTCAACACCCTGCACGTCTACGAGGCGGCCGCGGAATTTATCATCTCGGGCGATTATGACCGGGAAAACGTCAAGGAAGCGATTCTGCAGGTGTGTTCGGATATTGACCGGCCGGATCCGCCGGGGCCGGAGGCTTCAAAGTCGTTTTACCGCAAGCTCATCGGGCTGTCCGACGACCTGCGGCGCAGCTTCAAGCAGCAGCTTTTAAAAGTCACCCTGGAACAGGTGCAGGCAGCGGCCGAAAAATACTTCGGCAACCCGGAACAAAAGTCCGCGATTGCCGTGATTTCCAGCGAAGACCAGCTAACGGCCGCCAACCGGGAGCTCCAGGCCCGGCCCCTGAGCATCCGGCGGATCTGATCTCCGGATGCGCCCGGCGCCAAGGGCAGACAGCTATGACGACGTGCCGCCGAGCATCTGCCTGAGTTCAGCGGCGGTCTCCTCGGACAGATCCCCCTTGGCCAGGGCGATCTCAATGGTATGCCGGCCCATCTGCCGATAAAGATCCAGGCACGTGGGAACCGCTTCACCGATTTCCGCAATGTGATGCCGCACGGTTTCCGCATCGCCCCGGGCAATCGGCCCGGTCAGGGCCCGGGGAATCCCGTTGTTCTCGACATTGGACAGAGTGCCCTGCACCAGGGGTTTTAATATGGTATAGGACTTTGAGGCCGGCACCCCGGAGGCAATGATAAGCTGGAAAGCCAGGTGCATCAGGGTGACCAGGTAATTGGAAGCCACCGCCGCGGATGCGTGGTAGAGCATTTTCTTGTCGGTTTGGATTTCAAAGGGGCTGGCGCCGAGATTTTCTGCCATCTGCCAGGCGGTTTTCACGGCATCGCCCTGCCCTTCCACGGCCATCATGATCCCGGCAAACGGGTTTTTCTCGATATCTTCCGAGGCAAAGCTCTGAAGCGGATGCAGGCTCCCGGTATGCGCGCCGCCATTTTCGGCCGCCGAAAGCTGCGTGGACGGCAGGGCCCCGCTGCAGTGCAAAACCACCGCGCCCTTTGCAAACCCTTCATATTCGGCAATTTTATCCGCAGTTTCCCGGATGACACCGTCCGGCGTGGTGATCAGGACAATGTCGGCCTTCGGGGTAACCTCCCAGGGCTGCACCGAAACCGGCACCTTGGCCCCCGCGGCTGTTGCGGCGCGCTTGGCAGAGGAAAGGCTGCGGCTTGCAAATCCTGCCGGCTTATACCCGGCGCCTGCCAGGTAGCGGGCCAGCGCAGTCCCGACCCGGCCGCAGCCCACGATGGCATAGGATTTTTTCATAAACCGCCTCCCTTTCATCATTGCCGTTATGAATCAAACCTAAATTGAGCGATTTTCAAGTTTTAACACCTGAAAATGGCTTAATTCCTTAAAAAAATAAAAAAGATTGATCCGTGTAAAAATTTGAAACGCTCAATTTAGGTCAAATATACTTCTCATCCAGCACATTTTCAAACAATCTCCATGGTTTTTCTATGCCTCGTTCTGGTAATCCAGAATCAGCCTGTAAACGCGGTTCTTCGATATCCCGTACTTGCGGGAAAGCCTGGCAGCCAAGCGGGACGGGGAATCCTCCTGCGCAGACACAGCCTGCCGGATTTCTGCTATCAGTTCCTGCGGGATTTGTTCTGCATCTCCGGATTCAGGGCTCTTTCCGGAGACCAGGACCGTAACCTCCCCCTTGATCGCATCGCGCTTTTCCACATCCGCAATCAACCCGGAAAGCGAGCCTCTGAGAAACTCCTCGTGGCGCTTGGTGATCTCGCGGGCAACCACCGCCTGCCGGTCGCCCAAATATTGCAACAGCAGGTTTAAAAGACCGGACAGCCGCCTGGGGGATTCATAAAAAATCAGGGTTTGCTCCGTCCCGGCCAGGCGGCTTAACATTTCCTGCTGGCGTTTTGCCTTTTTCGGCAGAAAACCGGCAAAACAGAAATGATCCGAGGGAAGGCCGGATGCGCAAAGCGCTGCCGTAACCGCCGAGGCCCCGGGTATCGGCACCACCCGGACACCTGCGGCCAGGGCGGCGCTTACTACTCGATATCCGGGATCGGAGACCGAGGGCGTGCCGGCATCCGAGACCAGGGCCACGCTTGCCCCGTTTTCCATCTGTTCGACCAGGGATTGGGCCCTTTGCTCCTCGTTATGCTCATGGCAGGAAACCAGCCGGGTGGTAATTCCGTAGCGGGAAAACAGGCGGGAAGTGTGCCGGGTGTCCTCGGCTGCCACGACATCTGCCGACTGCAGCACCTCCACGGCCCGGTAGGTGATGTCCGCCAGGTTGCCGATGGGCGTGGCCACCACGTAAAGTACGCCGGCGTCCGATTTTTCCACGGATCTCGTCATAAGAAAGGGTTATCCGTATGCAAGGGGGAAGGCATTGGGAATGATTTCAACCCGGGACCGATCCGTGCCGGCATCCACGCAGACCACGTCAAAGCGGGCCTTTGCACCCGTATTGCGGGTCTGCTTGAGATATCCCAGTGCGACCATGGAGATCTTTTTCTGCTTGGCCCGGTCCACGGCCGCTTTGGAAGGCCCGTAATTTTTCGAGGCCCGCGCCTTGACTTCAACGAACACGAGGGTTTCGCCGTGGCGGGCGATGATATCGATCTCGCCGAACCGGTTGCGGTAGTTCCGGGCCAGGATCCGGTAGCCGTTTTTTCTCAAGTGCCGCACGGCAAGGGATTCGCCCAGTTGTCCGAACTGCCGGAAATCCCCCGGCATTGCGCCCCCTTGATACCCGCGGCTATGTCCGCACGCCGCGGCCGTTGAAATTGTAGTAGCGATGGCTGTGCTCGCTGACGCCCTTGAAACTGCGGCGATGGATCGGGCACCAGCCGTGATCCCGAATCGCCGCTGCATGGGCCTTGGTGGGATAACCCTTGTGGCTGGAAAACCCGTACTCGGGAAAATCCGTCCCGTATAATTCCATGATCCGGTCCCGGGAAACCTTGGCAACAATGGAGGCCGCGGCTACCGAGATGCTCCGGGAATCCCCCTTGATGATGGTCTTCTGCGGCAGATCCATGCCGATGGCGTACTGGCCGTCGACAAGCAGGCAGTCCGGCGCGGGCGCCAGGTTCCCGACCGCCATGCACATGGCGGTCAATGAAGCCTGGAAAATATTGATCCGGTCGATTTCCACGGGATCCACGATGCCGATACCCACGGCCCGGGCATGCGAATAGATTTCTTCATACAGGCGCATGCGTTTACCGGGCGACAGGCGCTTGGAATCGGTCACCCCGGTGCCTGTAAAATCCTCGGGCACGATCACGGCGGCCGAAACCACAGGCCCGGCCAGCGGCCCGCGGCCGACCTCGTCCACCCCGGCAATATGGAAATATCCCTGCCCGCGGGCTTCACGCTCGAATTCCCGCATGGAATCGCTCATGCCGCGCCCCTTTCAAACGGCTTGTCAGTGCCCGGGAAAAACGCAAAAAGATCTTGGCGCAAAAACTACTTGCGCCGAAGCTTCATCCGGGCGGCCTTTTCCTTGAGCCCCCGCAGGTAGTAGATCTTGGACCTGCGCACCCGGCCCTTGGATACCACCTCGACTTTTTCAAGCGCCGGGGAATGCATGGGAAAAACCCGTTCCACGCCGATGCCGTAGGAAACCTTCCGCACGGTAAATGTGGCGTTGATGGTACCGCTTTTCATTGCGATCACCACCCCCTGGAAAACCTGGATCCGCTCCTTTTCCCCTTCCCGGATCCGGACGTGCACCTTCACGGTGTCACCGGCTTCAAAACCGGTGATATCCATCCGCAGCTGTTCTCTTTCAATCTGTTTAATGGCGTCCATCATTCGTTCCTCTCTAAAAAGTTTACCAGGACGGCAATAAGCGTGCATCCTGATATGGGTTCGGGTTTCTGCAAACTATTGCAAATCCGCTGCAAGCAGGCGATCCAGTATAATTGCGGCCGCTGCCCGCACGGAAAGATGATTATAATCGCTCATACCGGCAACCGGTGCAAGCCGGTAGTCGGCTTCCGCCATAAACTCCGGGCTCAGGCCCCATGCGGTTCCCAGGGCCACCACGTAAGACCGGTCTTCAGTCTTCAGTGCCTGCCGGAAATCCGCAAACTCGAGCCGTCCCGGCCCTCCGGCCGCGCTGGTGGCAACAATGCGCACCTCGTTTTCCATGTCTGCCCGGATCTCGTCTACGGCCTCCTGCAGGTCCGAGCGAAGCCGAATCAGCGAAAACGCTTTTTTGCGGTCCGGATTATATGTGGCGCCCGCGCCTTCAACCCAGTGGCTGATGATTTTTCCGGCAAACTCGCGCTGATCGGCAAGGGGCGTGACCACGTAAAATCCGGCAACACCGTATGTCCTTGCAGTCCGGGCGATATCATGCAGGTCGATGCTAGTAATGGCCGAGGCAATGGCCTTGCCGTCCTTGTTTTGTACCGGATAATGCAGCAGCGCCAGGTATAGGTTACTCCGAGACAAGCGATTCAAGGTAACGGCACCATTTTTTCACGACCTGTTTCTCCTGCTTTGTCAGCCCGGTGTTTTCCACCAAATCCGGGCGCCGGATCAGCGTCTGCAGCAGTGCCGATTCCATTCGCCAGTTTTCAATTTCCCTGTGATTGCCGGACAAGAGCACATCCGGAACCGCCTGGCCCTCAAAAAACCTGGGGCGGGTATAATGGGCGTGCTCAAGCCGTTGATCTGAAAAAGAATCGCATTCCGCGGCATCTTCGGCACCCAGGGTTCCGGGGATGTGCCGGATCACCGCATCCATGACCACCATGGCTGCCAACTCACCGCCGGTCAGCACGTAATCGCCAATGGATATCTCGTCATCAATATAGGCGTCGCAAATCCGTTCATCCAGTCCTTCATACCGGCCGCAGACAAATATCAGGCCCTTACACCCGGCATACTTCCGGGCTGCGTCCTGATCAAACCGCGGTCCCCGGGGAGAGAGCAGCACGGTTCGTGCTTCCGGGCAACGCGCACGGGCATCCTTGATTGCGGCGGCCAGCGGCTCGGGCTTCATGACCATCCCGCTGCCCCCGCCGTAGGGACGGTCATCGGTTTCCCGGTGCCGGCCCGCTGCATAATCCCGGATGTTGACAGGGGTCATCGAAATCCGGCCGCTTTCCAGGGCCCGGCGTATGATGCCATGGCCGGCAAAGGCCTCAAACATCCCGGGAAAGATCGTAAGCGCGAAAAAATCCATCTTCCCCGAAATCCCCTACAGCCCCTCGGGCAGGTCCACCCGCATTTGTCCGGCTTCCAGGTCAATATCCAGGATAACAGAGGCGATAGCCGGTATCAAGCGCTCATCCCCATCCTGCCGGACCACGAAGACATCATTGCTTCCGGTTTCCATCATTGCCGCAACCCGCCCGATAAGTTCGCCATTTGCGTCATACACATCAAGGCCGATCAAGTCACACCAGTACCATGCATCCGGTTCCGCAGGCGGCAGCATCGAACGGGGTATTAACACGCGTCCGCCCGCAAGTTCTTCGGCGGCATTGCGATCGCCTACCGCCTCAAAAGCGACGCGGAGCACGTTTTTATAAACCTGGGCCTTATGAATTCTGTAAAGAGCGGCCGGTTTTCCGGGCGGCTCCACCAGGACTTCCCTGCCGGGATCCATCAGGGAATATTCTTCCAGATAGGGATAAACCTTGACCTCTCCCTTTACGCCGTGGGCCTTGAGGATTTTTCCGATCAGGAGAAGTTCGTCCGGGCCCATCACCTCATTCTTCGATAATTTCAAGAACGGTCCGCCGCTTGACCTTTGCGGAGGCCGCATTCAAGATGGTCCGCATGGCCCGGGCGGTTCGTCCCTGCTTTCCGATCACTTTTCCCAGATCCTCCTTGGAGACTTTGAGCTCGAGAACCGCGGTCTGGCCCCCCTCGACCTCCGTCACGGTTACTTCGTCCGGGTTGTCCACAAGCGCCTTTGCGATGTACGTGATCAGATCTTTCATTTGACCCCTCTCCTTTAAAATGGCTGCTGGAAATTTCGGGTTCGCGGACAGGTTCGGTTATGCGGATTTCACTTTTTCATAAAAGCCCTCTCTTCTTAAAAGGCTGTTGACGGTGTCGCTCGGAGTTGCGCCGTGATCCATCCAGCGGGCAATCCGGTCTTTTTTCAGCGTCACTTCATGGGGTTCGACCATGGGATTGTAGGTGCCCACGGTTTCAAGAAACCGGCCGTCCCTGGGATATCGGTTGTCAGCAACAACAATACGGTAAAACGGTTTCTTTTTCGCGCCATGTCTGGCCAATCGGATTTTCACTGCCATTTGCCTGTCTCTCCTTAAAACGGCATCATGTTCCGGGGCAGTCCCCGCATGCCGCCTTTGTTGATTTTTTTCATCATCTTGAGAACCTGGGTGTAATTTTTCAGGAGCTTGTTCACATCCTGAACCCTTGTTCCGCTGCCCTTTGCGATTCGCTTTCTCCTGCTGCCATTGAGAATATTGTGATTTCTTCTTTCCGCCGGCGTCATGGAATTGATGATGGCCTCGATCCTTACCAGTTCCCGATCATCGACTTCCATTTTACTCAACTGCTTGTTTTTACCGGCGCCGGGGATCATCTTGATAAGATCGCTGATCGATCCCATCTTTCGTACCTGCGACATCTGATCACGAAAATCTTCCAGCGTGAAATCATTTTTCCGGAGTTTCTTTTCAAGCTCTTCGGCCTTTTTTTCATCTACTGCGCTCTGGGCCTTCTCGATAAACGAGAGCATATCGCCCATGCCAAGGATGCGCGAGGCCATCCGCTCGGGATGAAACGGCTCCAGGGCGTTGGTCTTTTCACCGACGCCGATGAACTTCACCGGCTTGCCCGTGACCGCCTTGATGGAAAGCGCCGCCCCGCCCCGGGCGTCACCATCCATCTTGCTTAAAATTACCCCGCCCAGGTCAAGGGCCTGGTCAAAGGACTCGGCCATGTTGACCGCGTCCTGGCCAGTCATGGCATCTGCCACCAGCAACACGTCCGAAGGATTGATGGCTTTTTGAATGGCCGCCAGTTCGTCCATCAATTCCTGGTCCACGTGAAGGCGTCCGGCCGTGTCCAGAATCAGGGTGTCGCAACCCTCGGACGGCGCCTTTTCCCTGGCCTTTTGCGCGATTTGCACCGGGTCCATATCGGTTGTAGACGGATACACCGGCACCGAAATCTGGCCCCCCAGCTTTTGAAGCTGATCAATGGCAGCCGGCCGGTACACGTCCACCGGCACCAGGTACGGATTTTTTCCTTCCTTGCGCAGATGCACCGCAAGCTTTCCGGCGGTGGTGGTTTTGCCCGAACCCTGCAGCCCCACCAGCATCACCGACTGCGGCATCGGCCCGGAGAGATTGAGATCCTCGTTTGTCGAACCCATCAGGGCGGTCAATTCTTCATTGACGATCTTGATGACCTGCTGGGCCGGGGTGAGACTGGAGAGCACCTCCTGGCCGACCGCCCGGGCCTTGATATCCGCGATCAGCTTTTTGACCACCCTGTAGTGGGCATCGGCTTCCAGAAGCGCCATGCGCACTTCGCGCAGGCCCTCCTCGATATTTTTCTCGGAGAGCTTGCCGTGGCCTTTTAATTTTTTAAAAACCGAATTGAGCTTGTCGCTTAAGTTGTCAAACATAATATTGATTCAATTATCGCCGGAAAAATGAATCCGTTGAAATTAATATTTGCATATTGCCATGTCAAGTATAATAATATGGCTTCCGGGCCGCTGCAGCCCGAAACCCGCACCCCGGGTTGCGGGCGGACAGGTTTTTGTCCCGGCGCCGGGGCGGTCCCCCGGGCATCCGGCCCGGGGAAAATGCCAGAATTCTTTAGGTTTATAATATACCCAAACTGATGACACTGCAACCCCAAAAAATATCATCAAAACCCGATATCCGGAACCTGACCCGGGAGGCGCTGGTGGATTTCTTTGAAAGCCACGGCATGCGAAGTTTCCGCGCCGACCAGGCATTGCGCTGGATTCATGCCAACCGGGCCCAAAGCTTTGCGGAAATGACCGATCTGGCCAAGGACGCCCGCCGCCTGCTGGAAGAGTATTTTACCCTTGTCCTGCCGGCGGTGTGCCAAAAGGAAACCGGCGCGGACGGCACCTGCAAATTTCTGCTCGGCCTGGATGACGGCAATACCGTGGAATCCGTACTGATTCCGGAAAAGGACCACTACACGCTCTGCATTTCAACGCAGGTCGGATGCGCCATGGGGTGCGCCTTCTGCATGACCGGCAAAACCGGTCTGGCCCGGAACCTGACCCGGGCCGAAATTCTCGGCCAGGTCATGGTCGCGCAAAACGCCGCGGAAAATGACATGCGGCTTTCAAACATCGTGCTTATGGGAATGGGAGAGCCCCTGGCCAACTTTGACAACGTAACCGGCGCCCTGTCGGTAATCACCGACAGCAAGTACGGCCTGCAGTTTTCCACCCGGCGGGTCACGCTTTCCACTGCCGGGCTGGCAAACCGGTTTGACGATCTTGCCCGCCGGAGCCGGGTCCGGCTGGCGATTTCCCTGAATGCCGCGGACAACAGCACCCGGGACCGGCTCATGCCGATTAACAAAAGCGTTCCCATCGAAAACCTGATCGATGCATGTGCCCGCTACCCCTTGGCGCCGCGCGACAAGATCACTTTTGAGTATATCCTGATCCGGGGAGTCAATGATTCGCAAAAAGACGCCTATCGGCTGGCCCGCCTGCTCCGGCCCGTGCGGGCCAAAATCAATCTGATTCCGTTCAATCCCCATCCGGGCTCGCAGTTTGAACGACCGGACACGGATGCCATCGAAGCCTTCCAAAACGTTTTACTGCAGAAAAACTACACCGCCATCATCCGCCGGAGCAAGGGAACAGACATTGCAGCCGCCTGCGGGCAGCTGCGCGCAAAACCCGCTGCCCGTAAAAATGATTGAAACCGGTTTTTCCCGGAATTATACTGAAACCATTTTGAACCCTGTTCAAGCTGGAAAGTTGCCTTTTTTTTACCCGGAATTCCGAAAGGAGCCCGACAATGGCAGAAGAACGTCTTATCCGCGGCATAGAAGATCTCGCGGAAATCGAGAAGGTACCGTATACGGAAAGGGCCATAGAAAAAAGCACCACCGAACTGCTGGAAAAAGGCGCCGGAATCAATCCGGATGCGCCGGCCATCAGCTTTCTGCAAAGCGGTGACACCTATGACAAGCCAATGGTGATTTCCTACCGGCAGTTTATGAACAAAATCCGCCAGACAGCCAACATGTTCCACGACCTGGGAATAAAGGGCGGCGACGTGGTCACATACATTCTGCCCAATCTCCCTCAGACCCACTATGTGCTGTGGGGGGCCGAGGCCGCGGGTATTGCCAACCCCATTAACCCGATGCTGGAACCGGAAACCATCAAGGAAATCTGCAAATCCGCACAAACCAAGGTTCTCGTGGCACTCGGCGAAATGAGCGGTACAGACATCTGGCAGAAAGTCGAGGCAATCCGCAAAGACATTCCAACCCTTGAACATGTGGTCCGGGTGATGGGGCCCGCAGAGCCGAACGAAAAGATCCTCGGTTTTGATGAAACCGTGGAATCGTATCCCGCGGACCGCTACACCTTTGACCGCAGCATCGATCCCGATGAGATCGCATCCCTGTATCACACCGGCGGCACCACCGGCACGCCCAAGCTGGCCCGGCGGAGTCATTACAACGAAGTGGTCATGGCCCACGATTTACAGATCATGGCGGGATACAACGAAAAATCCACATTGCTGTGCGGATTGCCGTTGTTTCACTGCAACGGCACGCTTGTCACCGGGCTCGGGCCGTTTTCCTTCGGCGCCCATGTTGTGCTCCTTTCGCCCATGGGATACCGGGATCCGAGCATCGTGAAAAACTTTTATAAAATCGTGGAAAAATACCAGGCGGAAACATTTTCCGCAGTGCCCACTGTTCTTTCCACCCTCCTGGATATCCCGGTAGATGGGGATCTTTCGTCTTTAAAATACGCCATCTGCGGCGCCGCCCCCCTGTCTGTGGAATTGTTCAAACGGGTGGAGACACACACCGGCATGAAAATCCTGGAAGGCTACGGGCTGACCGAGGGCGCCGTGGCCTCGGCCATAAATCCGAAGGACGGCGAAAGAAAAGTCGGCAGCGTGGGCATCCGTATGCCGTATCAGTCGATCAAGGCCGTCATTTTAGATGAAAACGATGAATACGTCCGGGATGCGAAAACCGATGAAATCGGCGCAATTGCCATCAAGGGCCCGAACGTGTTTAAAGGATATGTGGAGCCGGCACACAATCAGGGAATCTGGCTGCCGGACGGTTCGTTTAACACGGGTGATCTGGGCAAAATCGATGCAGACGGCTACATATGGCTTACGGGCCGGGAAAAGGAACTGATCATCCGCGGCGGCCACAACATTGATCCCGCTCTTCTCGAAGAACCGATCTACAAGATGGCCGGAGTAAAAACCGTGGCTGCAGTGGGCCGGCCGGACCCTTATGCCGGCGAGGTACCGGTGGCCTACGTGGAGCTTGCAGAGGACGCGGACCAGGATGAAGAGCAGATCATGGAATGGGCCAAACAGCATGTGGGGGAAAAAGCAGCCGTGCCCAAAGAAATTATCCTCACCGAAGAAATGCCGCTCACGCCGGTGGGCAAGATCTTCAAACCCCGACTGCGCTGGGATGCCACAAAACGGGCATACGAAAAAGAGCTTTCGGCCCTGGGCGACATGGTTCGGTCCGTGGAGGTGGAAGCAGGTGAAGACAAGGCCCGCGGTACCCGTGTAACCATCCGTGTCCGGCCGGCTGAAGGAATTGACATGGAAACCATCAAAAAGAAAATCGACGAACTTCTAACCAGATACACGGTGTTTTATACAGTGACGGAAAAAAAGGAATGATAAATAAAATTGCGCCCCGGCATTGATTTCTATTTGACAAAGCCCGGTTTGCCCTTTAATGTAGCAAGACATATTCGATTTGCATTCGAATATGGTACAACGTTTCGGTTCAGCATTTCGGGGTAAGACTTATCGCTTGCGCGAAGCCTTCCGAAGTAGCACCTGAAAGTTTGTACGGAACAATGATGAAAGGAGGTGGCTAGTTCAATGGAAGGTCGAGTGAAATGGTTTAACGAGAAAAAGGGCTACGGCTTTATCGAAACCGAGGAACACGGCGATGTATTCGTGCATTACTCAAACATCGACGGAACCGGTTTCCGTACCCTGAATGAACTGGAACGGGTATCCCTGGAAGTACAGGATTCGCCCAAGGGGCCGCAGGCGATTAACGTAAAGCGTTTATAAGCGCATTCCGTATATCGCTGCCGGATAGCAAAAGACAAAGCCGGGACCGCAGAAAGGTCCCGGCTTTTTTTATCCCGTCCGTCTGCTTGCCGCTGGGCGGACGCACCGGTTCCCATATGTTTTTGATGGCTTCGTAAAAAGTCTAAAAAATGTTCTGTCCGCCAGGCAATGAAAATATAAGTTTTTGATTTTACTTAAACACTTAATCACTTAAAACTTAACACTGCCTGTAAAAAGGACTTTTTACTGGCTTATTTTTTTCATTCCGAAGAGAAAAACAACAAGGCCGTGAACAGCGCTGAAATCAAACGCAAGCTGCTGCACCTGGTGGCCCTGTGTATCCCCTTTGGCATTGTCTGGCTGCCGCGCCCGACTGCGATAGCCGTGTTTGTTCCGCTGGCCGGAGTCATGGTCGCGGGCGAAAAAATCCGACAGAAAAGCCGTTTTCTCCAGGGCCTGTTTTTCCGTGTGTTCGGCACATTCGTGCGCCCGCAGGAAAGACACCGGATCACCGGCGGGACCTATTTTTTTATCGCAGGCGCGTTCTGCCTGGTATTTTTTGACAAACCTGTGGCCTATACGGTCATGTCCTTCATGATCATCGGCGATGCCGCGGCTGCCCTTTTGGGCATGACGTTCGGACGCATTCGCCTGTCTTCCGGCAAGTCATTGGAAGGCACCCTGGGATGCATATGTGCATGCCTGATTTTCTGGGCGATGTTTCCGCGGATGGATTTTCCCGTGGCCCTGACTGCAGCCGTTCTTACCGGGCTTCTGGAACTCGTGCCGTTTCAGATCGATGACAACCTGATCGTTCCCCTAATCTGCGGGCTGGCACTGCAGACATGGGTCGGGTGGTAAACCTGAATCTCGGGGCTCAGTCCGAATCTTCGTCTTCGCCTTCCTCCCCGTTGCCCTGATCCTGAATCTTTTCCCGCAGCAGTTGGCCGAATGCCGTGTCCGCGCCTCCGGCTCCGGGGCTGTCGGCAGATCCGGCAGTTTGGCTCTTGCCGGTTTTCTGTGCGGTTTTGGATTTTGACTTCTCCGCCGTCCCGGATTTCATGCTCAGGCGGATTTTCTTTTCCCCGGGCAGGACCTCCAGCACGCGGGCCCGGACCTCCTGGCCCACCTTAAACTCCGAAAGCGGATTTCCGCCCTCCCCGGGCGGCAGCTCGGATACGTGCACCAGGCCCTGGATGCCCTCATCGATTTCTACGAATATGCCAAAATCTGCAATATTAATGATTTTTCCGTCAACCGGGGTGCCGGCCGGGTATTTGCCTGGCAATTCATCCCAGGGATTTGGATAAAGCTGCTTGATTCCAAGGTTCACCCGCTCCTTTGCCCTGTCGATCTCCAGGATTTTGGCCTGCACGTTCTGGCCCTTGTGGTAATAGTCAGACGGCTTGACGGTCTGGGTCCAGGACATGTCCGAAACATGCACCAAGCCGTTGATGCCTTCAAGAATGCCCACAAAGATTCCGAAGTCTGTCACCTTCTTGACCTTGCCCTCGATGACGGCACCCTTGGGATACTGCTGCTCGAGGGTATCCCACGGATTCGGGGTCAGTTGCTTGATTCCCAACGAAACCTTCCGGCTCTCGGTATCAATGTCGAGCACCTTGACCGATACCTCGTCGCCCGCGGAGTAAATTTTTGAAGGATGCTGGCGCACGGGGGTCCATGAAAAGTTGCTCACGTGGACCAGCCCGGTAACGCCGCCCAGGTCCACGAACAGCCCGTAATCCGTGATATTGGTGATACTGCCGGTGACCACGTCATCCACCTGAAGACGCTGCAGGGCTTCTTCCTGCTGCTGCCGGCGCCGGGCCTCAATGAGCACCCGCCTGGAAATCACCACGTTGCGCTCGGCCTTATCAAACTGGAGGACCTTGAACTCATGATCGGTTCCGATCCATTCCTCGGCATTCTTGGCAGGCTTGACATCAAGCTGAGAAGCCGGCAGAAACGCCCGGATGCCGATATCCACGAAGAATCCGCCCTTTACCTGGGACAGAATCCGGCCCTTGATCGTGCCGCCGGACTCGTAGATTTCGCCGATCCGATCGAGCAGTTTCTCGGTTTGGACTTCCTGCCTGGATAATATCGGATAACCCTCCTCATCCCGGGTCGCGAAATAAACCTCCACGCGGTCGCCCACATGCAGATCCACCTGCCCGTCAATATCAGCAAACTCCTTTTTGGCAACCTCGCCCTCGAACTTATATCCGATATCGAGCAAAACCTTGTCCCGGTCAATGGAGACGACCTCGCCTTCAACGATCTGGCCCGGCTCAACAGGCTTGAAGCTTTCCTCGTACATGGCCATCAGGCCGGCGGTATCCGCTTCGTCCTCTTCGTCAAATGCATCCGGTACATCCCGGGATTTTTCTATTTTTTCTCGATCATGCATTTCATTCACATCTTCTTGATCGATTTTTTTGACAGTCATGAATCGATTTCCCTCCAACCATGGAATCTAGTTTTAATGTAAACATGCGGCCGAAAAATGCAATGCACTCAACGGAAAACGGTGACCACAAAGCGGTTTTATTCCCATTATCCAGGAACCGTACCCGGACAGATGAATAAAAAACCCTAAAGGGACTGGATTTTATCGCGTACCGCCCCGCCCATGGCCTGCGTGCCCGCTGGTTGCCCGGCTGCATCCGGGGATTTCAGATCCCGGGTCACGTGGATGCCCTCTTTTATGACCGCTGCCACGGCTTTTTCAAGTCGCTGCGCTGCAGCGCTTTCATTTAGATGATGCAGCATGAGCACGGATGAAAGCAGAATCGCCGTGGGATTGGCGCGGTCAGCGCCTGCATATTTCGGTGCAGTCCCGTGTACAGGCTCGAACACGGCATACGAATTTCCCATGTTCGCTCCGGGCGCCACGCCGAGTCCGCCGATCAGCCCGGCACAAAGATCTGAAAGGATATCTCCGTACAGGTTGGGCATCACCAGCACTTCGTATTGTTCCGGTTTTTGCACAAGCTGCATGCACATGTTGTCCACCAGCTTATGCTCGTATTCAATGTCCGGGTACTCCTCGCTTATCTTTTCGGCTGTGCGCATGAACATGCCGTCGCTGTATTTCATGATATTGGCCTTGTCCACGGCCGATATCCGCTTTCTACCGTACTCCCGGGCATATTCGAATGCGAACCTGGCAACCCGTTCGGATCCGCGCCTGGAGATCGGCTTGATACTGAAACCGGTATCACACTCAAGATCAGCGCCCTGATGCTGCTGCTGTAAAAAGTCGATAAGGGGAGTCTCCGCGCCGCATTCTTCCATGAACTCGATGCCGGTATACATGTCTTCCATGTTTTCCCGGATGATGACCAGGTCGATGGCCTCGGGATCCGTGATGCGGGTTTGGATGCCGGGATAATACCTGCAGGGACGGACGCACGCATACAGATTCAGATCCTTTCGCAACTGCACGTTTACGCTTCGGTATCCGCTTCCGATCGGGGTTTCCAGCGGGCCCTTCAGGGCCACCCGGTTTTCCCGGATCGAATCGATGACCTGCCGGGGCAGCAAGGCACCCCGGCTTTGCTGTGCGGTCATCCCGGCGGGCTGCACATCCCACTGAACATCCACGCCGGTTTCGGCAATGCAGGTTTTTGCCACCTCTATAATTTCCGGGCCAACCCCGTCTCCGGGGATCATTGTAACGGTATGACTCATATGGTCGGCCGATCCTTATAAAAAAGTGTTCGAAACCGAAGTAAAGCCGCTTTTTATAAAAATGGGTGCAAAACCAACGGCTGTCAAGCTGTTTGGCATTGCGGAACGGAGTTCGGTATTGATTTCCCTGCGGAGATATTCTATGGTTCTTCGGAAAATTGCCTCAAACAAGTGAATTTGCCATCATTTCACTGCTTGAATATAGGCTTGACAAGCCTGTAAAAAGTCTTTTTTACAGGCAGTTTTAAGTCTTTAAGTGTTTAAGTAAAATCAGGAGGTTATATTTTTATTGCTTGACGGGCATAACATTTTCAAGACTTTTTACTTTGCCATCAAACTTGAACAGAAACAGGAGGCATTTAAAAAATGGAAACACGGTTCTGGCACAAAAACTACGACTACAACGTTCCCACCACGGTCCGCTACCCCAAGATCCCGATCCATGAGCTGGTCC
>JAIPEJ010000048.1 GCA_021737225.1 Desulfobacteraceae bacterium | reverse complement strand
TTTTTAAACCGGTGTTTGTAGTTCAGGCTGGCAAAGGCGCTGACCGGGTCAAACGGGTGGTAGATCGAAAAACCCGCTGAAGCTGCGTAAAGCCCGCTGCCCGTGGAAAGCTCGGTTTCCGGGTTGATTTCATAGTCCCCCCGGCTTGCGGGCAGGGTGCCCCGCAGGTGCAGGATGGGAGATGGCCAGCCGTTTCCGGACTTAAAGGGCTGATACTTGAACCCCACCGAGCTGTCGCCCAGGTCATGGACTTCTTCTGAATCGTCTTCTCCGACCTTGTCATACTTGTAAACAAATGCGGCATCCGCGTCCATGGTCAGGTTGTCGAGCAGCGCGATTTCCGCGACGATGTGATTGGAAAGATTGTGATTGGCGTGATGTTCAAGCCGGGTGGAGCCTTCTTCCGAGCGGCTCAGCACGTCATAGGAATGATAGGCGTAGTTGAGCTTGTATTCCATTTCCAGCAGGCCGGCGCGCAGCAGGGAGTATTCCCGGCCTGCGGCCTTGAGAATGGCCTCTTCTTCTTCACGCGCTTCTTTTTCGGTGACCTCCAGGGCTTTTCTGGCTTCTGCCTCTTTTTCCATCCGCTCGACTTTTTCCCTTAACTCCTGGAGCTGTTGCCGTATATCCGGATCTTCTTCGGCAGCGGGCTGCTCGTCAGCGGCCAGGACGACCCGATCTGCTGCGGACAGCAAACCCAGGGCCAGAAAGACGATCAATATGCCGGTGAGAAATGGCCTGTTTCCCCGAAGCGACCGGCCTGCGGAATTCATAAGATTTTTGACCTGCCTGTGCAATGACACAAGAAATCTCCTTCAAGGGTTTTGGATGTTAGCGTTTATAGATCATCCGGTCCGGATCGATGTTTTTATGCTCTCGTACCGAAGGCGGCTGCATGTGGGGCAGGTGGGGCGGGAAAAACGCCTGCCGGGCCGTGTCTTCGCGGATGTAGCGCAGATCCTCGTTTTTGAGCTTAAGCAGGTTTTGTACGCTCCGGCCGTTGGGCTCGATCATGAAAACCACCTGCCGGTACCACATTTCCGCGAAATCCTGCTTGGTATAACTGGTATTGCCCAGCCAGGGATCGGCCACGAAAACCCGGTTGGCGTGAAATCCCCGCAGCACCACGAAATGTTTGAATCCGAAGATTTCAATGGGCAGGATTGCCGGTTCCGCCAGTTCCCGGAGTTCTTCCATCTCTGCCTTGTAACCCGCCCCCTGGTAGCCCAGGACATCGACGAACTGCTTCATGTCCAGCAGGGAAAAAGCCCTTCTGCGCTTGATTTTTGCGATGTTTCCGTGCTGCATCATACCCTGTATCACCTGTCGTTCCGTAAAGTTTTCCCCCAGGTGATAGTTCAGTATCGTAGCCAGGGCCGCAGATCCGCAGGAATAGTCGTATTGCTGGTTGACCAGGTGCTGCTGCTTGATGTCCTCCAATGAAGTCATCTGCGTATGAATGCGGATGTTTTGTTCGCCGTCCATGACCAGGTAGGCATGGTCCTCGGGCGGGGCGTGCACGGGTTGAAACCCGGCCAGCAGGCTGACTCCCAGTATGAATGCGACAAGAACGTGCATGGATGCCTTCCCTATATGTTTTCCCTGCCGGCGATCAGATCCACCGTCAGCCGGTGGGCCTTGATGCCGTCAACATGGATCGGGCCGAATTCGGTAGGGTTTTGGGCGCCGTAATTCGGCCCGATCTGCATGGTGCCGAGCCGGATGCAGCCCTCCATGGGCATTTCCAGGCGCAGGAAGGAAACCCGCTGGCTGTATTCCTGGTCGGTCCCTTGGTGATAGGTTCGAACTTCTTCTGCCACGTGGATCTCCATGGGGTTGTATTCGCCGCTGCCCCTGGGGTTTAGGTCGCCGATTTGAAAATTGCCGGCCACGTTTCCGCTGCCGTCAATGTAACCGCCGATGTGCAGATCTCCTATGGTCAAAAAATCCTGCTGGTCAGGAAGCAAAGCTCGCTGGTTGTAGCGGTAGCGAAGTTGGAACTGCTCAAACACGGTGCCGAATTCAAGCTGCAGGCCGATGCCCGAATCCAGGGGAGTGGTGTAAAGGGCAAAGGAACTCGGATTGCCTTCATCTATGGGATAATTGATGTTTGCAGGCCCCATTTCCACCCCGGCAAATGTCAGGGATTCGGTGATAACATATTTTTCCTGCCAGTATTCGGGCATCTGCAGGGCCAGCATGGGCCTGGTTTCCGCGCTGTGCGCGTTATTGAAAACGTCTATGGTCACCGGCTGCTTCGTGTGAAAGGTGGCCCCGCTGATCTGGTCGTTTAGCTGCCACCAGGACCCGGTATCGTTGTCGTTGTAGAGAATGTTGGAGAGCTGAAGCAGGGTGTCGCCATGTGTCGGGTCCCCGTCCACGGCCCTGTAAGCCATATACTCGTCATACCGGTATATCCGCAAATTGGTCAGGCTGAGGCTCACCCCGGCACCGGCCCGGACCTCGTCCATTTCCGTGTTGCTCAGTGATTCCATGGCGGGCACGGGTGTGCACCAGAGGAAAACCGCACATGCAAGGGCAAAAAATCGGGCAATTTTCATGGACCTTCCCTCTTTTTTTATAGCCATCCGGATTCCTCCACATTGTGATAAATGTCTGCCTTACCGCCCGGCACGATTTCGATGAACCCGCCGCCCATTACGGTTAGAGTCGATCGAGTGTATATCTCGCCGAAAGAACGGGTCGTTGATCCGGCCGGGTCAGTGGTCATGCCCGCCTCGATCATCATTTCCGCGTGAATTTCAACAGAAGGCGTATAAATCATGACTCCCGGGATCGCACTGTCCACACCGGCAAGGCTTCCGGCCCAGCCGGAGTTGTATCCCGCGCCCGCACTGAGTACGGGGACCGTGGGAGTTACGCCCACTCCCCCGGGTGCAGCGGCATAATCGCTGATGTAGTAACCGGAATAATCATAGCCCGCAGTGTCAGGATCATAGTTATAGTTGCCTTTTAATCCGGTATTCCCGATACCCTGCGGGGGATCCCCGGAGTTGTCTCCGGGCAGCAGGGCATTGACGTCAAGCATGCCGTGCATACCGGTGATGCCGAAACCCGTAGTGTCGCCCCCGGTGCCGTCCTGGTACCAGATTTCCCCGGAGCCCAGGTTTTTGTATATCTGCACATCGTCGATAACAAAGTTGATCCCCCTCTGGCCGGTCACCGCGTCCATTTCGGCTTCGGAAATGGGCTCCATGGCCGCGGCCGCGCCCGGCACCAGGAACATGCAGATAAGTATCGCCAAAAATCCCGCCTTTTTCATGCCCGGCCCTCCTCTGATTTTATCTCCCATCTCCCATCTCCCATCTCCCATCTCCCATCTCCCATCGCCCATCGCCCATCGCCCATCGCCCATTACCCATTACCCATTACCCATTACCCATCACTCATTACTTATTACTTATTACCCCTCCCTCACAAACTTGGATCACCGCCCGGGCTGATCATGAGATCCCCGTCCATGAAAAACATGGTTGTCGGCCCGGCTTCAAAGGTCCCCAGAGAGTGCATTTCCGAAGCTGTTGCGTGCAGCGGGTTGTCTACCCCGGTAATGGCCAGGTTCATCTGCCGGTGGGTCAGGTGCATGGCAATGGTCGGCACGTTGATGAATATCACGGGCGGATCAATGTTCGGAGTGTCTGCCGGAAGCGTGCTGAAAAAGTCAATGAAAATGGCCCTTGCCTCGAAATCCCGGACAGTCCAGTCGCCGATGATATTTTCAAGGGTTCCGGTCAGATCCGAGGCTTCAAGTCCGCGGTTTTTATAGTCGTATTCTTCCACAAAATGAAAGAACGGGGGCGGCGGTTCCGCGTTGAACTCCGTGGGATCATCTGCGCCGATTTCCCAGGTAATGGCATGGCCGTAGTTCATGAACTGCAGGCCGTAAAACCCCACGGCCGCCCCGTTGTCCCCGCTTGTGCCGTCCGGGTCCCGGTACCAGAAGTCCACTTCCTGGTAGAACGTGGTGTTGCCCGCGGCAATGGAAACGCCTTTCTGGCCAGTTACTGAGTCCATCTCCGCCTTGGAAATGGGCTCCATTGCCAGGGCCCCGAGAGGGGCCAGGAAGACAAGGCAGAGGATTGTATTTATTATGATGATTGATTTTTTCACGGCCCGCCTCCGGAAAATAAACGGTGATGCGTGATGGGTAATCTGTGATCTGTGACACGAGGCACGAGATGTGTTCCTGTTCTGTTTATATCTCTTTGAATTTTCGAAAAATTGCGCTTATATCGCATGCCCCTTGACCCATACCACAAATCCCGGAATCCGCAATCAGCGGCAGCCGGACTGAAGTCCGACTGCCGCCTTGCGGAGGACTACTGCAAAACTAGATTACGCGATGGTTTTATTGCCATGCGTCATTGGGCGAAATTTCAACGGTGCCGTCGAGCACCGCCAGGGTTTCGCCGCCGGCGCTCTGGTAGAGCTTGCCGAAGCTGTAGTAGCCTGCACCGTCGGTTGCGGCATCTCCCCTGTCAAGCGGATTGGTGATTGTGTTTCCACTACTATCAGTGGCCTCTGTGAAAATCGCAATATCCTGGATGTCGCGGCTCCCTTCCGCAAAATATACTTCCACGGTGGGGAGGCCGATGGACACGCCGGCGACTTCATTGCCATTGCCGCCATTTATGGCGGTTGAGGCCGACAGACTGTCGCTCACGTTAATGGTCAGGGCGCTGGCGGTTATGCCGTCGGTGGTGTCGGTTGCGGCGCTGAAATCATAATAGGAATTACTGCTGTCGTCAGGGGCATACTGGCCCTGAATTCCAGTCCCGGCTATCGAGCTTGGAGCGGAAGTCCCGTCAGCGGCTCCCTCAATAGCATTCACATAAATCATGCTGTATGCCGGCGTGCTGTATACAAAGCCAACGCTGGCGCCGTCACTGGAAGTGTCCTCATACCAGGTTTCCTGGGTGCCCATGTGCTGATAGATCTGGATGTCGTCGAGCACGATGGAAACTCCGCTCTGGCCGGTGACCGTGTCCATCTGGGATTCTGAGATCGGCTGCATGGCCATGGCCACGGCAGGCACCAGCAGCATGCACAGTGCAATAATCGTTGCTTTTTTCATTGTTGCTCCCTCCTTTAACTTTTGGAAGTTTTATGAAACGCTTTTTTGTTCTCCTTGAATCCTGCGGTTTTTTGGCTCCTCCTGCCCCCTATCACCTCCTTTCAAAAACCAATTCAGGAAAAACCTGCTGCCTGAAAAAGATGCAGGCGGAATTGAAATCTTTATGTTGCGTCTCCGAAGTCAACCCAGACTCCGGGATTGTCGCCTTCGGTGTTAAAATGCAGCATCAGCGGGTCACCGTCGAAAGTGTAGGTGTGCTGTCCGGGGCTGTCCCTGTATCCGTGGCCTTCGCGGCTAAGGGCCTGAAAATTGGCGGACACAGTTCCCTGCACGTTCTGAAAACCGAGTTTCACCCCGAGCAGTTCCCGGTTTTGCGGGTCGTTGTAATTGTTGAACCGGGCCTTGAAAACAAAATCCCGGAGCACCAGGTCCGTGCTTTGGGTTCCCAGGTCCACATCCGTCCATACTTGGTCGCCGTCCGGGTCAGGGCCGGCGTGGAACATGCCAACTTCGGTCCAGGTCCGCACCTCCATATCCAGATTGACCGTGGCCGTGCCATTGTCCCAGGAAAAGCTGGAAAATCCGCCTGCGGTGACTTCATCCATCTCTGGCTCTGCCATCGGCTCCATGGCCTGGGCCGGCATTAAAAAAAATACAGGCACCAAAAGAAAGGTCAGAAATGTGAACCATGTTTTGGACATCGTACATTCTCCCTTGACCAGATTTTTGAATACGGGAAAATAAAAGCGGAAGAAACGAAAGGGCAGCAGCGATTTTTCCCAATTATACATTAGACTGACATGTCAGTTTGGAGCTGTCAAGAAAAATTTTACCTGTCAAAAAAGGGTCCTGTTAAATATACTTGCACCTAAATTGAGCGATTTTCAAGTTTGCCGCAGATACAAGGAAGATGCAGACAAGCTATAGTGGACTATGCGAGGCTGCATCTGACGCAGTAGATGCGGCAAAATTGGAAATCCCGGAGGGTTTCAAATTTTAACACCTGAAAATGACTTAATTCCTTAAAAAAATAAAAAAGATTGATCCGTGTAAAAATTTGAAACGCTCAATTTAGGTTGCATTATTAAATGGATTTATCGCATGCTTGTTTTTAAAAATCGGCAGGTTGATGGATTGCAAAAAAGGAGGATGGCGTGTCCGGCAGCTACATCCTTGCAGTGGATCTCGGAACCTCGGGGCCCAAAAGCGCCCTGGTTTCGGCCCGGGGAGAAATCGTTGCAGACGTGTTTGCCCAAAACGATCTTTACCTGTCCGAGGGGGGCGGGGCCGAGCAGGATCCGGAGCAGTGGTGGCAAACCATCCTGGATTCGTTTAAGGCCCTGCTTGAAAAAAATCTGGTGCCCGTGGAAAATATCAAGGCGATCTGCTGTTCTTCCCAGTGGTCCGGGACCGTGGCCGTGGGCGCAAACGGCCGGCACCTGGCAAACGCCCTGATTTGGCTGGATTCCCGGGGCAGCCGCGAGGTCGAAGGCATCACCGGGGGGTTTTTCCCGATCCAGGGTTATGCCGCGGCCAAATTGTTGAAATGGATCCGGCTTACAGGCGGAGCGCCCTCGCATTCCGGCAAGGATTCCATTGCCCACATCCTTTATATAAAAAACCGCCATCCGGATATATACAAGAAAACCTGGAAATTTCTAGAGGCAAAGGATTACATCAACCTGCGTTTGACCGGCAGGGCTGCGGCCTCGTATGACTCGATTGCGCTTCACTGGGTCACGGATAACCGCAATGTTGATCGGGTCTGCTATGATGACCGGCTGATCCGTCTTTCCACTGTGGACCGGGAAAAGCTTCCGGATCTTGTCCGGGCCGCAGACGTGCTCGGCCCGCTGAAACCGGAAGTGGCATCCGAGCTCGGGCTGGGCCCGGATGTCCGGGTCGTGTGCGGTACGCCCGACGTGCAGGCCGCAGCCCTGGGCTCCGGGGCAGTGGCGGATTTTGCTCCGCATCTTTATATTGGTACCTCTGCGTGGCTGACATGCCATGTGCCGTTTAAGAAAACCAGCATTTCAACGAGTATCGCGTCCCTGCCGTCTGCCGTGCCCGGACGCTATTTTGCGGCAAACGAGCAGGAAACTGCGGGCGCCTGCCTGACTTTCCTGCGGGATAACGTGTTTTTTCCTGCAGACGGGCTTTCCGATCTGCCGGCGCCGTCGGATTTTTACCAGCGCGTGGATGCCATGGCCGCGGATGTTCCGCCGGGCAGCCGCGGCCTGCTGTTTCTGCCATGGCTCTACGGCGAGCGCACCCCGGTGGACGACCGGCTCATCCGGGGCGGGTTCGTCAATCTTTCGCTTTCCGCCACCCGGGCCCACATGGCGCGCGCAGTGCTCGAAGGCGTGGCATACAACAGCCGCTGGCTGCTTTCCGCAGTGGAGACGTTTGCCAGCCGCAGGCTTTCTCCGATCCGGATGATCGGGGGCGGGGCGGCCTCTGATGTGTGGTGCCGGATACACGCCGACGTGCTGGACCGGCCCGTGGCCAGGGTCAAATCCCCCTTGCTGGCCAATGTTCGGGGCGCCGGGCTCCTGGGGGCAGCCGCGCTGGGATATATTGATTTTGATGATATTGACGAACTCGTGGAAACTGATTTTGTTTACGAGCCCGATCCGGGCCACAGGCAGACTTACGATCATATTTTCCGGGAATTCAAAAAGGCCTACAAGCGCACCCGGAAAACGTGTGCCCGGCTGAACGCGATCTGCAGCCACCAGGCACCGCAGGGATGAACCCGTGTGTTCGCCCCTGCGGATCTGCGATTGTCAAAGATAAGTTTCTGATTTTACTTAACCACTTAACCACTTAATCACTTAAAACTTAACACTGCCTGTAAAAAGTCCTTTTTACAGGCAAGCAGGAGGCAGATTGAATATTCGGAAAAAAGCGGAAAAGGTGCTTTACCGGCTGCCCGAGGGCCTGGCCGCCCGGGTGTTTGAGTGGATCAAGGGCGTGCCCGCGGTGCGCGCATCCATTGAAAAGGAAATGGATGAGATGATGGCCCACCTCCGGGACTCGGTCAAGCCCTACAGGGGAAAGGTGCCGGAGTTTTCGCAGATGCCTGACAGCGGCCTGGAAAAGGAATCCGTGCTCGATATCATGCGCGATCTCCAGGAAAAGGAGAACGAAAAATGGCGGGACGGGTTTGTCTCCGGCGCGGTTTACCACGGGGATCCGGATCATATCGAATTTTTAAACCGGGTCTATGCAGTACATTCCCAGAGCAATCCCCTGCACGCCGACATCTGGCCGAGCGCGTCCAAGTACGAGGCCGAGATCGTGTCCATGACCGCCAACATGCTGGGTGCCGGCCGGACCGAAGACGAGATCTGCGGCGTGGTATCCTCGGGCGGCACGGAAAGCATCCTGCTGGCCATGAAGACCTACCGGGACCGGGCGCGCCGGGAGAAAAAAATCCGCCGCCCCGAACTCGTGGTGCCGGTTACCGCGCATGCCGCCTTTGACAAGGCGGCCCGGTATTTCGGGATCAAAATCATCCATGTGCCGGTAAAAAGCGATTTTACGGCGGATGCCGAGGCCATGAAAAAGGCCTGCACCCGCAATACCATTGCCATGGTGGGATCCGCCCCGTCGTTTCCCCACGGGGTTATCGACCCGATTGCGGATCTCGCAGAAATTGCCCGGAAAAAAGGAATCGGCTTTCACACGGATGCCTGCCTGGGCGGGTTTGTGCTGCCGTGGGCCGAAAAATTGGGATACGGGATTGCCCCGTTTGATTTCCGCCTGCCCGGGGTGACGTCCATGTCCGCAGACACCCACAAGTACGGGTATGCGGCCAAGGGGACATCTGTGGTGCTCTACCGGGGCAGGGACCTGCGCCGCTACCAGTATTTTACCATCACGGACTGGCCGGGCGGACTGTATTTTTCCCCCACGTTTGCCGGCAGCCGCCCCGGCGCGCTTTCCGCCCAGTGCTGGGCGGCCATGGTAAAAATGGGACAGGAAGGTTACATGGAGGCCACCCGGCAGATCCTGGAAACTGCGGATAAGATCAAAAGCGGCATCAAGGAGATCCCGGAATTAAGTATTTACGGGGATCCGCTGTGGGTGATCGCATTCGGGTCCGATACGCTGAATATCTACCAGGTTATGGAACAGATGGGGAAAAAGGGCTGGGCCTTAAACGGGCTGCACAAGCCGGCCTGCGTGCATATTGCCGTAACTCTCCGGCATACCGGGAAGGGCGTGTCCGAGCGGTTCGTCGAGGACCTGGAAGAAGCCGCGGCATATGTCCGGGCCCATCCCGGGGAGCAGGGCGATACTGCGCCGGTTTACGGCATGGCCGCCACCATCCCGTTTCGGGGGGTTGTCAGCGATATGCTTGAGCGATACATGGATCTGCTGTATTCCGTGGACTAGAATAGATAAGCCTGTAAAAATTCCTTTTTACAGGCAGTGTTAAGTTTTAAGTGATTAAGTGGTTAAGTAAAATCGGAAACTTATTTTTTTATTGCCTGGCGGACATAACATTTTTTAGAGTTTTTACGAAGCCATCAGAATAAAAAAGGCAAAACCTGAAATCCGGACCTGAAGAAGGTATCGAATGATCGAAACGCGTATGTATCGATTTCCGGCCCACTTGCTGATCCTGTCGGGGCTTCTTCTCGGCCTGCCGCTTTTGGGGGCGTGGCTGTTTGCCGGCCGCCGCCCCCTCGGGGTTTATTTTGACTTTCCGCCGGAGCCCGGCCTGGTTACCCATGCACCGTTTTCCTGGCCGGTGTTTATTGGGCTTGCGGCATTGATAGCAGCGTGCGCGGCCCCGTTTGTCAGCCGGGCCTTTTTTGTGCTCCGGCAGCGGACAACACCAGCCCCGGCCCGCCCCGCCGGGCGATTTCCGGCCTGGGGATGGCTGGGGGTTTTGGTCTGCGCCACGGCCTGGATCCTGGCCTGGAGCCGGTTTGAGTGGTTTGCCGGGTTTCAGCCGTATACGTTCCCGTTTCTGTGGATCGGCTTTATCCTGGCAGTCAACGGGCTTGCCCGCAGGCGCGCCGGCACCTGCCTGCTCGTGCAGCAGCCGGTTTTTTTTCTGGCCCTGTTTCCGGCAAGTGCGGTGTTCTGGTGGTTTTTCGAATATTTGAACCGGTTTGTGTTAAACTGGTATTACATCAATGTCGACATGTTTGCGCCGTGGGAGTATATTGTTTATGCTTCAGCCTGTTTTGCCACGGTGCTGCCCGGGGTGTTAAGCGTTGCGGCGCTGCTGCGGACGTTTTCTTTTTTTGACCGGGCATATGTCGATTTTATCCGGCTTCGGCCCGCAGCGCCCCGCAGGTGGGCCGCAGCGGTGCTGGTGATTGCCGCTGCAGGCCTGTTTTTCCTCGGGCTGCTGCCGAATTTTCTTTTCCCGCTGCTCTGGGTTTCGCCCTTGCTTATCATTGTCTGCCTGCAGGTGCTGGCCGGGCAAGAGACCATATTGGCCCCAGTCCGGCGGGGAGACTGGCGCAGGATCGTCTGTTTTGCCGCAGCCGCCCTGGTGTGCGGGTTTTTCTGGGAGATGTGGAATTACTGGAGCCTGGCCAAATGGGAATACAGCATCCCGTTTGTCCACGCCTTCCAGGTATTTGAAATGCCGATTTTGGGTTATGCCGGGTACCTGCCTTTTGGCCTGGAATGCGCCGTTGTGGGCGATATCCTGGATCGCGTGCTTTGTGGCCGCAGGCCGGTGGGGGAATTCGGTTGACGGTTCACGGTTTACGGTTCACGGTTAATAAAACAGCTCCACAAATAAAAACCGTGAACCGTAAACTGACAACTGACAACTGACAACCGACAACCATAATTTTTTTTCTGGGCAGCCGAACATGTATCTGCAGTACTATCAGCTATCGCGAAAGCCTTTCCAGATCACCACGGAAACCGAGTTTCTCTGGCCCGGGGAAAAACACCGGGAGGCGATTGCCACCCTGAAATACGGTCTGACCGAAGACAAGGGTTTTCTGCTGTTGACCGGGGATGTGGGGGCCGGCAAAACCACTGTGGTCAATGCGCTGCTTTCCGAACTCGACGAAAACACCGCGGCTGCCCTGGTCCAGGACCCGGGAATGGAGAAAATCGAGTTTTTCAATTATATTGCAGCGGCCTTTGGCCTCGCGGGCGGGTTTCAGACAAAAGGGGCATTTCTCGAGGCGTTTGTCGCGTTTCTCACACGGCTCTATTCCGAGGGCAGACGGGCGTTGCTGATCATAGACGAATGCCAGTTGATCAGCGACCCCCTGTTAAACGAGCTCCGGCTTTTTTCAAACCTGGAAAAACGGGGCAGAAAGTTGATCAACGTGTTTCTCGTGGGCCAGCTCGAGCTAAACGATATTCTGTTGAAGCCGGAAAACCGTGCCACGCGGCAGCGTATCACGGTCAATTACAATATCGGCGCCCTGTCCCTGAAGGAAACAAGAAAATACCTCCAGCACCGCCTATCTGTGGCCGGCGCCGGCGGCGAAATTTTCGACAAGGGCGCCGTGCGTGAGATTCACCGCTTTTCCGGCGGCCTGCCGCGGCTGATCAATATCATTGCAGACCGGGCGCTTCTGACCGGGTTCGTTTATTCGCAAAAGCGCGTATCCAGGCGCATTATCCGGGAATGCGCAAAAGAACTCGATATCCCGGACCGGGGGGCTTAAGGATTATTTCCTTGGGCGGCGTTCTGTAAATGCTGCAATTTTGGGGTTCGACATATAACTTTCATGCTGTAATATATATTATCCTAAATTTAAAATCCCGGAGGGTTTCAGATTTTTAAAATAGAAAGGGATGTTATCCTTTCAAATAAATTGCTTTTAAAAATATGAAACGCTCAATTTAGGATTATGTAAAATCAAGTTGCTATCTTTTAGTGATGGCTGGGATATGAGAAAAGAACGAATCTTAAAAATTCTGGCAGACAGCACGGATATCAAGCATCGTTTTTCCGTGAAGAGCTTTTATCTGTTTGGTTCGGTTGCACGGGGAGAGGAGCAGGAAAGCAGTGATGTGGATCTTCTGGTAGAATATGAGCCGGATGCCCGAGTCGGAATGTTTCAGTTTGTAAGACTCAGAAGAGAACTTAGTGAAAGATTGTCTTGTGATGTGGATCTGGCAACCCGGGAATCTTTGCACAGAGATCTCAGGGAGGATATTTTAAAGGAAGCTGTCCATGCCGACAGTCAGTGATCAGTTCTCGGTAGCCCCCTGAGTTCCCGGAAAAGTGTAACGATGAAACTGAAATAAGCCTTCAAAAATAAAGAAATAAAACACGATTTCTCTTGCTTTTTTCCTCGTTATAATTTATTGTTATTGTAACGAGGAAAGGGGGATTGTGTATGACTTCCATAGTGTATCAGAAAAATAAAAAGACCGGGGTTATCTACGCATACGAATCAATTTCCTACTGGGATAAGAAAAAGCAACAATCCCGTGCAAAACGCCGATGTATCGGGAGGATAGATCCTGAAACACAGAAGATCATTCCCACCCGCAAAACAAAGACACCGGCCGGAAGGGAAAAATCCAAACGGGGACCGGTTCCGACAACTTATTCGGCCCGCAGCTTTTACGGGGCGACTTACCTTTTTGACCGTATTGGTGAAAATATCGGAGTTACGGAAGATTTGAAGGCCTGTTTTCCAGACATTTACCGCCAGATTCTGTCCATAGCCTATTACTTGATTCTCGAGGATAAGAATTCTCTGAGTCGCTTCCCTCGTTGGGCAGCGGTTCATCGGCATCCTTACGGTGAGATGATTTCTTCGCAAAGAAGCAGTGAGCTGTTCGCTTCTATAACCGAGGACGCCAGACAGCGCTTTTTCCGGCTCCAGGGACGACGCCGAATTGACGTTGAATATTTGTCCTACGACAGCACCTCAGTCTCCAGTTATTCAAAAGGCCTTAGACAGGTCCGCTATGGGAAAAACAAAGATCACGAACATCTGGCACAGATCAATTTGAGCCTGCTCTTTGGTCAAGAATCCAGGCTGCCCTTTTATTATCGGAAGCTGGCGGGAAATATCCCGGACGCAAAGACCCTCAGGAAACTGGTGGCCGACATGAATACTCTGGGCTACAAGAAGATCAAGGTGGTTCTGGACCGAGGCTTTTACAGTGCGGCCAACATTAACGAATTATACAAGAATCATATGAAGTTCCTGATCGGTGCCAAGATTTCTCTGAAAATTGTAACGTCGCATCTAAATACCGTACGGGACAAAATGCGCAGCTGGACTTATTACAATCAGACCTACCATCTCTATGCTTATTCTATGCCGGTTACCTGGAACTATGTCCAGGATCGCCCTTACAAAGGGGATACGATAAAAGCCGAACGCCGGATGTATCTTCACCTGTACTATTGTCCTGAAAGAGCCCTGGAGGATGAAAAAGCCTTCAACAACAAATTGGCCGATTTGCAGGAAGAATTGGTCAGTGGACCGCGGCATCCGGATCATGAGAAGCAGTATGCCAAATATTTTGAAGTGAAAATTACTCCGGCTCGAGGCACAAAGGTTATAGCCAAAGAGGATGCTCTGGCGGAGGCTAAACGCAATTACGGCTATTTTGCCCTTTTGAGCAACGAGATCAAGGAACCGATAAGAGCACTTGAAATCTACCGGAACAAGGATATGGTGGAAAAGGCATTTGATAATCTGAAAGAACGACTGAACTTGCGTCGCGTGGCCGTCTCATCGGAGCAGAGCCTCGATGGAAAGCTCTTTGTGCAGTTCATCGCCCTGATCTTTTTATCCTATATTACGAAAAAAATGCAGGAAAATAACCTGTTCAAACATCATACGATGCAGGAGGTCTTGGATGATCTTGACATCATTGAGTGCTTTGAAGTACCGGGGCAGCAACTGCAGGTTGGAGAAATAACGAAACGGCAGATGGATTTTTATACTAAATTGGGCGTTACGCCTCCCACCTCGTTACAATAACACGGGAACTCAGGTAGCCCGTCGTCAGTGGCGAAGGATGAGGAGATTGTGAGCATTGAGCCGATTATGGATCAGGTCTGTTTGTATTGCTGAATCAAGCATGGCTTCCGCCGGAAATGACTCAACCGCGAGAGGTTAAAATCCATTTTTCTTTGTTTGCTGACAGGATCACAAGATGGTTAACTATTTCATCAGAGGTTATCCGCTGTAAAAAAGGTTCAAGGAGATTTAAAATGTTTTTGGCAGTAGTCGGATTCACCTTCAACCTTATTACCCCGGCATGTCTGTCCAAAGGTAAAACAGCCCAATCACCGAAATGATCGTCAAGAGTGACCAAAGTTCTTCTTTCCAAAACAGCCTTTTCCAGTATAGCCCGATCATCAGCACGAGCTTGGTCTAATTCTGAAGCCCGGACCACATCGTAGCCGTTTTTTGCAAGTACTTCTGCCACATGTTTCTGTATCATCTGATCAAGGTAGAGCCGGAACGCTTCAGGCATGAATTTCCTTTATTTCGGCGTTATCAATACTTTCCCTGGCATATACCAATGCTGCCTGAATATCTTCTTTCTTCAATTCCGGGTAATCCTTCAACAACTGGTCCCAGGAAACACCCTCTGCCACTTGTTCCAAAATGACCGATACAGGAATCCTGGTGCCTTTGATCACCGGCTTTCCGTTACAAACCTTTGGATCCAATTCTATTCGGGATCTTTTTACCATTTTGCTTGCCCCCTTGGTCTTATCTTTTTTTATTATACTATCATACTCTCAGAGTGGCAAGTCGATTCCGTGGTCGGTGGTAGGTGGCGAAGGACGGTGCGGTTTTGGCCATCGAGCCGATCATGGAGCTGGAAGTCACCGACCACCGACCACTGACCACCCCCTTCGATACCATCCAGGAGGATTTGCCTCCTCTGGTGCCCCTGTTCGAGAAGATGCTTGAATAGATTATCGACTAATCTTTTCAAGCAATTCCTCGGCCGCCTCGTACTCCGGAAAATCCTTTTCCGCGCTCAGGCATTTTTCAAGCTGTTTTTGCGCGGCCGCTTTTTGCCCGTCATCGTAGAGCGCCAGGGCCAGGTGATAGCGCAAAGTTGGATGATCCGGCTGTCTTTCCACCGCATTGGTGAACTGGGTCAGGGCAAGCCCGGTTGACCCGCGCTTGTAATGCACCCATCCCAGGGTATCCGCAACATAGGGGTCATCCGGAGCCTCCTCCTTGGCCAGCATCGCCAGACGCAGGGCCTCTCCAAGATCCGGTTCTGACTCGTTTGCAAGAATCCATGCCAGGTTGTTGGCCGCGGGCGCAAATCCGGGTTTTCTCTCCAGGGCCTTTTTATAGGCCTTTTTTGCCCCTTCCAAGTCTCCTGACTGCTCCAGCAGGGAACCCAGCGCCATGTATCCCGGCACAAAATCAGGATCTTTTTCTGTTGCGGCCCTGAACTCCGCAATCGCTTCTTCGGTTTTGCCGGTACGTGCAAGAATGTCTGCCGTCCGGGCGTATATGCCGGGGTTTTCAGGGGCGATTTTACGGGCGCGCGCCAGGAGTTCAAGCGCCCGGTCCGGGGAATTTTCAAAACGGTCCACGAGCCTGGCAAGCAGGACAAGGTATGCCGGGTTCTCCGGGGACTGTTCCAGCTGCTTTTTTGCCCGGGCAACGGCATCATCGGGCCGGCCCTGCCGGATGCGGATTTCGCTGAGCAGTGCCAGTGCCGGGCTGAAATCCGGCTGCAGGGAAAGGATCTTTTCAAGGCTTCCTGCCGCTTTATCGGGATTGCCGCCGGCCAGGTAGGCTCTTGCCAGGTTATAGAGGACTTCTGTGTTTTCAGGCACCTGCTGCCTGATTTTTTCAAACAGGTCCACGGCCTTGTCAGTATCCTGTGCGCCCAAAAAGGACTTTCCCAGAATAACGGCGGCGCCGAGGTTGCCCGGGTCGGCCTTCAGTGCCCGGATCGCATCTTCTTTTGCGGCCTGGAACTGTCTTTTCATAAGCAGGTGCTGGGCCCTGAGCGTCCTGGCCTCTGGATTTTCCGGGGAAATTTTGAGTGCCTCCTCTACGGAGGTAAACGAATGTTCGGCTTCCCCGGTTTTCAAATGCGCCAGAGCCTTTAGATAATGTGCTTCCGCCTGCCTGGGATAATCACGAACCACCCTGTCGGTGATCTCCAAAGCTTTCCGGTTTTTGCCCTCCCGGATGAGCAGCCTGGCCTGAACCAGGCTGGCGCGGGGGTGATCGGGATGCGTTTCAAGTATGTTCTCCACCAGTTCCGAGGCCTGCTGGATGCGTCCTGTCTTGTAGTAGAAATCAGCCAGGTTTGCCCTTTCATCGGCAGGCTGTTCGGATTTTTCAACGGCCCGTTGGTAGGCTTTTTCGGCTTTTTCAAGGTCCTGGTTTGCGCGGTAAAAATTGCCGAGCAGGGTATGGGCCCGTGCTGAGTCGGGATTTTTTTCAACAGCCGTATGAAGGTTTTCTTCCGCCTGGTCCGGCTTTCCCGTGTTCATGTAAAACCGTGCCAGCTCGAAATAAGGTTCGGCGGCCTCAGGATTTATTTCAACCAGTTTTTTCATGGTTTCCTCGGGCTTTTCCAGGTTCCCGCTCGGGCCCCCCTCTCCT
>JAIPEJ010000047.1 GCA_021737225.1 Desulfobacteraceae bacterium | reverse complement strand
AATAGCCTTCCTTGTGCCGCGGCTTGTATGCCAGGTTCGGGTTTTCGTCGCGGCCGGTGTTCCAGACCCCCTCCTCGGAATCCACCATGTAAAAGGACTGGTTTCTCTGGGAGTCAAACCGCACGTTGTCGAACACGAAGAACTCGGCTTCCGGTCCGATAAACGCGGTATCCCCGATGCCGCTCTGCTTGAGGTAATTTTCGGCCTTGTTGGCCACGTGGCGCGGATCCCGGGAATAGGCCTCCCGGGTGACAGGGTCAACGATGTTGCCGATTAGCACCAGGGTCTTTTCCTCGTAAAACGGGTCGATCTTGGCGGTTGCCGGATCCGGCACCACGAGCATGTCGCTGGCGTTAATCGGCTGCCACCCCCTGAGACTCGAGCCGTCGAATCCGTAGCCGTCTTCAAAGGAATCCTCGTCCATTTCGCTGACCGGCACGGTAAAATGCTGCCAAATTCCGGGAAAATCCATGAACCGGACATCCACGACCCGGATGCCTTCCTGCTTGATCAGATCAATTACGTTTTTCGGCTGCGTCATTGTGTCCTCCTATACGTTTGATTTAAAAAATGAAATTCGAAACCTGAATACGCAATGTTTAAAACTGTTAAAAATTTGCCTGCCATATCCGTCTTTCTTGCTCAGATGTAAGGTCTGTGCTTTTTTCGAATTTCGGATTTCGTGCTTCGAATTTATGGCTGAATACGCCAGACCGGGCGCCGGGCATCTCCAAACCTGCAAAAATTTTAACTTCCCCGCATACAGGCATGCTATATTGCTTCCCCGTCGGCCTCTCCGGTACGCACCCGGATGACCCGCTCCAGGGGTATTACGAAAATCTTGCCGTCTCCGATCTTGCCGGTGTTGGCAGCCGCGCGCACCGCATTGATGACCTCGTCGGTGCGTTCGGCAGGAATCACGATTTCCAGCTTGATCTTGGGCATAAAATCCACCAGGTATTCCGCCCCGCGGTAGATCTCCTTGTGCCCTTTCTGCCGGCCGTAGCCCTTGACCTCGGTGATGGTCATGCCCTGAATGCCCATATCATTTAAAGCCTGGCGCACGTCATCGAGTTTAAACGGCTTGATGATGGCTTCTATTTTCTTCATGCTTTTTCCTCCTGTTAAGCGCATGCTGTCACTGAAAAGTTTTTTGCCGGTCCATATCCATATATTAACTAACGGATTTTAGAGAAAACTGTTACCCGGTTATTTCAAATGCCCTTTCTCCATGGATCGAGCTGTCCAGGCCTGTGATTTCATTATCCGGACCCACGCGCAGGCCGCCTGCAATCAGCCGGGTGACAAGTACCACCACAAAGGTGGCCGCGGCTGCAAAGGCTACGGTGGCGACAATGGAAATCAGCTGAATGAGCAACTGTTTTGGATTTCCGTAAATCAGACCGGCAGCGCCCTCGGTAATGGCCGGATTGGCAAATATCCCGGTTGCAAGCGCGCCCCACATGCCGCATACGCCGTGCACCCCAAAAGCATCCAGAGAGTCGTCATAGCCGATCTTCTGTTTGAGATTGGCCACGCTGTAAAATCCCAGCACTCCGGCCACCGCACCAATTACCAGCGCGGCGGGCATGTTGACAAAACCGGCCGCAGGTGTAATGGCCACCAGGCCCGCCACGATGCCCGAGGCAATGCCCAATACCGTGGGCCGCTTTTCAAAGTACCATTCGGCAAACATCCACGCTAACGCCCCCACTGCTGCCGAGGTGTTGGTCACCAGGAAGGCCGAAGCGGCTACGCCGTCTGCGGCCAACTGGCTGCCGGCATTGAACCCGAACCAGCCGAACCACAGCAGGGCCGCCCCTAAAGCGGTCAGGGTGACACTGGAGGGAAACATCGCCTCCTTGCCATAGCCGAGCCGCTTGCCCACCATCAGGGAAAGCACCAGGCCGGCTACGCCCGCGTTGATATGCACCACGTTGCCCCCGGCAAAGTCCAGGGCGCCCATGGCATGCATCCAGCCGCCGCCCCACACCCAGTGGGCCACCGGGCTGTAGACCACGGTCAGCCATAGCACGGTGAAGATAATCCATGCGGAAAACTTCATCCGGTCAACGATTGCCCCGAGAACCAAGGCCACGGTAATGGCGGCAAAAGTCATCTGGAAAACCACGAACACCAGGGTGGGAATGGAGCCGGACAGGCTTTGCGGGCCGATGTCGGCTAAAAACAGATGATCCAGGCCGCCGATGATGCCGCCGGCATCCGGGCCGAAGGCCAGGGTATAGCCCCACATCACCCAGATCACGCTGGCCAGACAGTAGGCCACGAAAGTCATGGCCAGGGTGTTGAGCAGGTTCTTGTACCTGGACATGCCGCCGTAAAACAGCGCCAGCCCGGCAGGGGTCATCATCATTACCAGGGCGGTGGCCACGATGATCCAGGCCGTATTCCCGGTATCCAGGCCCTGGCCGGCAAAGGCCGCAGCAGGTAATAGTAAAAATGCAAACAATACGCCCAGCAATTTTTTAATCATTTTCCGACTCCTTTTACATCAAGTTTTGGCATGGGACTGATTTTTTGTTGTCGATACCGTAACAATCCTCTCCCTCGTCTGGCTTTTAAATAGCAACTTGCATGCCATTTTTCAGACAACCTGATTATCCCTATAAAATAAAAAGGTTATTCTTCGGAAAATTTTTCTTGCCGCAGACACAGAACACAAAATTGTAAATTTTGTCTACACTTTTGTAGGTTATGTCTTTCCGCTCTGAAATTAGATAACTTTAACAAAGCGGCCTGTTCGTTGCCGGCTGAGTTTGAAAAACAAGAGGAAGAAGCGTTGGCTGCAGGCAAGCCTGTGGTGTTGATGAAACAGGGATTCGCATTTACGAGAAAATGGATGGCGGCCGGATTTTTCGGGTTTGGATAACAAAGCTGTGTATTGTGGTGCAGAAATGTAAATAATTGATTTTGTCTCTTATCAACAGTTTAACCGAAATCTGCATAACATACTGAATATAAGAATAATAAATTAAATTCGGCAATTTTGTCGGCAATGGCACGCTTCTGGCTTTGGGTATAAACATCGTAGGCTTCAAATTTTCTTATACAACATTACTAAGGAGGAACAGGAAATGAAAAAAAGCGTGCTGTTGGTTTTAACGGGATTGATTCTGGTGTTGACAGCATCGGGCGGGTTTTCAAAGACTGCTTATGCCGCAGATGTCACCGGGGGCGTTGATTTTGCTTCTGCGTACGTGTGGCGGGGAATTACCTTCAATGACGGAATGGTGGCCCAGCCTTACTTAGACGTGGCAGCAGACGGTTTTGGCATAAATATCTGGGGCAACATGGATATAGACGATTATGATGATACGCTCGATAGCGGGGAGTTTTCCGAGCTTGATTTGACCTTGTCCTATGGTTTTTCCCTGGATTCTGTTGACGTGCGTCTGGGATACATCGAATACCTGTTTCCCGCCGGGGCGGACGGAACCCGGGAAGGATTTCTGGGACTGTCCATGGAATTGATGGCTGGTTTTTCAGCAGGCGTTACCGGGTATTATGATTTTGATGAAGTGGAAGATTATTATATCAATGCGTCTGTCGGCTATGAGTATAATTTTGACAACAGTCTTAGCCTTGGGCTCGGGGCAGAAGCGGGCTTTGCCGGCGATGATGCCAGCGCCGGCAAAGACGGTGGTTTTCACGAATACCTGCTTTCGGTTGATTGTTCCTATCCAGTCACCGGTGCGGTAGAGATGAGCGCTTTTCTGGCCTGGGCTGATAACTTTGACAAGTATGTGCTGCCGGATCAGGATGCAGACCTCTTCGGAGGCGTTGGTGTTTCAGCAAGTTTTTAAATGAGCCTGGGGTCAAGTCTGGTCTTGGCTCTTTTGGCGTCTGGATCAAAAGAGTAAAGAGCAGACTTGACCCCTAAGGGACTGCAGATGCCGATATCTGCGATATGCCAATGCGGCCGATTGTGGCTGAAAATCCCGACCATGTCCCCCTCGCCGATGCAGATGTGGATCAGCGACTTGGCCACTGCCCGGGCCTGCTGCCGGAACTGACCCACTTCCAGCTCTGCCAGTTTCCGTTTCTGAACCAACACATGGCCGTTTTCCCGCCGCGCTGTTCTGTCCGCTGCAGGATCAGGCACGCCATGGATTTTTCATTTCCCATAAATGCCTGGAATTCCTCCTTGAAGGGAACACCGGAAAAATCGTTCTGCATTGCTTTATCCTTTTTCTGTTGGTTCGGCGCCGCTGCATGTCGGGCGCACGGCTTTGCTTTCCGGGGTGCGCTTCTGCCTGGGGGGTTGAAAAAAGCGGCGGGTTGCCACGAACGACCCGGGCAGTCGGCCAGAAGAGCCAGCAAAAGGAAAAATTTCCGTCCCGTTTAAAGCTAAATTTTTCCGGTCTTCAACCGATAGGATGATTTAATCCTGTTACAATTTTTTTAAAACATGAACTGAAATATTGCATTTCCTTGATGTTAATCCATACAAATCCGGAAGCTATAGTTCTTTATTCAACGGCTTGATCATAAAGCCTCTGATATCAACTATTGAGGAAAAACCATAATTCGAAAAGGAGTACAAATGAAGGCAAAGTCTTTGCGGTTTAAGTTGATCGTCGGCGGGATCCTGGCTGTATTGATTCCTTTGATGTCGGTCGGATATTTTGCTGTCACCAGATCTTCTGAAGCATTGGAAAGCTTATCAAGGGAGCAGGTCATCAATTTATCAAAAGATCTCTCCGGCATGGCCCAGTTAGTGCTGAAGGAGGAAATAAAGCTGGCCTCGGAAATCAGCTCGGACGAAAAACTCCGCCAGGGGGCGGAAGCTGTTGCTGCAGACGGCATTCAACAGTCCGGTGGCGAAATTGCGTCTCTGGACCAGCGGCTTACCGGTATTATGAAAGCCATCGGGCATGATTATGAAGTGATTTTCCTGGTCGCCCCGGACGGCACCATTTATTCCGACGGCACCGGCGGTTCCTACAAAGGTGTGTCCATCTCGGACCGGTCGTATTTCCAGGAAGTCAAAAAAGGAGAGGCCCTGATCGGCTCCCCGGTGGAATCCAAGGTAACAGGAAAGCCTGTTGTGCCGGTAGCCGTTCCAATCTACGGCAAGAACGGAAAATTTGTGGGCGGACTGATTTCAATTGTGAAAACGGAATTTCTGGCCAAGGAGATCACTTCGGTAAAAATCGGTGAAACCGGGTACCCCTTTATGGTGGACCAGAACGGAGTGGTTATCGTGCATCCGGATGAAAGCATTATCCTGGATACCAACGTAAAAGAGCTACCCGGAATGGGAGAAATCGCCCGGGCTGCCCTGGACGGCCAGACCGGCGTCAAACCCTATACATACAAGGGAGACCAGAAGATTGGTGGTTTCGCACCGGTGGATCTGACCGGCTGGAGTGTCATCACAACGCAGATGTCTGACGATTTCATGGGCACAGCTAACGCGATCCGCAATTTTATAACCGTGATGACTTTTGTTTTCCTGGGCATCGCCATGTTGGTCGTGGTGTTTTTTGCAAACGGCCTGAGCCGACGGGTGATGAATATCGTGCAAAACCTGAATCAAAGTTCTGAACAGGTGGCATCCGCATCGAGCCAGGTGGCTTCCACCAGCCAGTCTCTGGCGGAAGGTTCCAGCGAACAGGCCTCCAGCCTTGAGGAAACATCATCTTCCCTTGAGGAGATGGCGGCTCAGACCCGCCAGAACTCGGAAAATGCCGATCAGGCAGACAGTGCCGTAAAGGAGACCTCCAAGGTGGTTGAAAACGGAGTTTCCTCCATGGAGCGGATGAACACGGCCATCCGTGAAATCAAGGAATCTTCCAACGAGACCTCGAAAATCATCAAGACAATTGATGACATTGCTTTTCAAACCAACCTCCTTGCCCTTAACGCAGCCGTGGAGGCCGCACGTGCGGGAGAAGCCGGGAAAGGCTTTGCAGTGGTTGCCGAAGAAGTGCGCAACCTTGCCCAGAGAAGTGCCGAAGCCGCCCAGAACACATCTCAACTAATTGAAAAGTCACAGGAAAATGCCAACAACGGTGTCAGCGTGGCAGAAGAAGTGGCCACACAGCTGAACTCCATCAAGGAAAGCTCTACAAAAGTCAACACTTTGATCTCCGAAATCGCGGCGGCTTCCAAGGAGCAGACGCAGGGCATAGAGCAGGTCAACACGGCGGTTTCGGAGATGGACAAAGTCGTTCAACAGAATGCTGCCGATTCAGAAGAATCTGCAAGTGCAGCCGAGGAGCTCTCGGCCCAGGCTTCTGGGATGGAGAAAATGGTAGCCGAACTGGAGTCAGTGGTCGGTGGCAGCAGCGCCAATAATACCGCTCAGAATGCAGAGCGCAATCAGGGACACCAGCAGGGTTCCGGAAAACAAAACACGCATGCAAAAACCCGGGACCAGGCCCCGAAGCTGAAGCGACCGGAAAAGGCCCGGGAACAACAAAGCAGCAGAGGGCACGCCGGCGGGAAAAACACAAAGTCCGCAGAACAGGTTGTCCCCCTGGATGACCAGGATTTTAAGGATTTTTAACCCGCGAGGCCCGTAGGGGGTCAAGCCTGCTCTTGACCCCCTACGGAAGCCCCCTACGGGAACAGGTATTCCAGGGAGGAAAGCCTGTCCTCAATTGCCATCTCCAAAAGCTTGGAAAAGGAATCGAGGATGATCACCGCGTTGGCATCCGCATCCTTTACGCTGACACTCCGGATCCGGGCAATGATCCCGATGTTGACATCCTGCACCATCTGCAGCCGGCTGGTCAAGTGCGCCATTTCAAGATCCGGCTGACCGCCGCGCTTTTGTTCAAAGTACTGCTGCAGGAGATAGACGGACGCGGAGCGGAAAAGCGTTTCCTCGCTGGTGGAAAACGGCAGGTGGAACCGGGCCATGGGTTTGTAAAAATTCATGACCGGGCAGTCGCTGGTGGCCATCACAATGCCCAGGATCGAATAAAGGCCCTCCTGAACCCGGGTGTCCTTCATGTAGGTACGCTCCGGGGTTACGCATCTGACCCGGCATTTTTCAGTGGAAAGCCGCCCCTTAAAGTTATCCACAAGCTCTGCGATATTCACGGCAATGGGACAGTAGGGATGTCGATCTTCACTTAAAGAACAGCAGCTGCATTGCTGATGCAGGAGTTTCGTCCAGTCGGGCTTGGACCTACGGCTGAAATTCACCAGCGACAAGGTGGCCTTATCAAGCACCACTTCGAATTCCTGTTGATTTCCGCTGTGGAAATCAAATTCATACCGAATCACATAATGGTTGTTACGATCCATTGGAACCTGCCTGCGATGTATTGGTCTATGCCCGGACTACCCGCCCTGGACCGGCTGAAACAGGCGCACCCGGTCTCCGTCTGCCAGCTTCCGGCCACGGTCCGCGATTATGCCGTTTATGACAGGTGCGACATTCTCCCGGGCAAACCCTAAGTGCCCGAGCAGATCTGAAATATCGGCTCCCTGGTCAAGCGCCACCGGGTATCCCTGCTTCGGATCATAGTCTTCGAACCGCCGCGGCAGCGTTCCGTATAAATAGACGGTGACAGTGATCATCCGGATTCAATAAAAGCCCTGACAAGCATTTTATCCATCACCTAAAACTTATAAACCTGATCCAGGTCTTCGTCTTCCACCAGAAACACCCTGTTGTGCGGCGGCAGCGGCTCTTCCCGGAAAAAACGGGGCAAACGGTCCTCCTCGCGGGTGATGCCCGCCCGCCGGTTAAACTCCCGCTCGGTTTTCAGCACCCGCTTGCCCATTTCGGTCATGACGTCTTTGCCCAGGGATGTGCCGGTTTTTGCGCTGAGCAGGCTGACCATGGCCTCGGCCGCATCCGACGAGTTCAGCGCACTTGCAGCAAGCATGCACAGACCGGTGCAATCCAGGGCCGCCATGGCAATCTGGGCCGAACGCGAGGCCTCGACCTGGCCTTCTGCTGACAGGGGGTCAAGCTGTTTGCCCAGGTATTGGCCGATTAGGTTGCCGGCTGTGTGGTCCGCCCCCATGGTGGAGGTGGCATAGGTCACCCCGTTTCCCTGCATGCCCCGGGGATCATAGGCCGCAATCCCCTGGCCCTTAACCGCGGGAATGCGGTGATGATTGAAATGCTTTCCCACCGCCGCCGGACCGTTGCCCAGAATCAAGCCCATCTCGGTGCCGGCGGCGATTTCCTCGAGCATGTCAATAGCAGCCCGGGCGTCGCCAAAGGACTTGTAGCCGGCATCCATGGCAACGGCCAGGGCGATGCCGGTGTTCATGGTATCCAGGCCGATGTCGTCGCAGAGGAAATCAAGCCGGGCAATGGTGTCCAGATCATCAATCCCGGTCATACCGCCCATGGACCAGATGGTTTCGTATTCCAGCGAGGCGGTCATGTAACCGCCCTTGTCGTCCACGTATTCATTGGAACACTGGATAATGCACTGGGAACAGCCCCGGTGCTTGTTCTTGCCGCCCCGCTTCCGGATCACCTCGGCCATGGTTTCGCCGCTGATTTTTTCCCATCCCGTAAACACGCCCTGGGTGGCATTGAGGCTGGGAAACGCCCCCAGGGAGTTGACTGCCGAAACCAGCCCGGCCGTGCCCAGCTCCGGAAGCGTCTGGCCGGTGAAGGGATTTTCCTGTATGGCCCGGGCAAGGGTTTTGGCCGCTTTTTGGAAAGTTTCGGGATCTGCCACGGCATCCGGGGATTTGCCCTCGGTGTTGACCACCACCGCCTTAAGGCCCTTGGCGCCCATGACAGCGCCCAGCCCGCCCCGGCCGGCCGCACGACAGGGGCGGTCATCAACGTCCGTGGTCTGGATGGACGCGGATTTTAAACCATGCTCCCCGGCAGGACCAATGCACATCAAGGTGTTCTGGGCGCCGTGGACATCATAGAGCTTTTCCGTCAAGGCATAGGTCCGCATGCCCTTATAGGCGGCTGCATCCTGAAGGCTGGCCCGGCCGCTGCCGTCGATGACCAGTTGAAAAAGCCTGCCCTCCGGGGCCTGCCCTTCCACCGCAACCGCGGTAATCCCCAGTTTTCCCAGGCAGGCCGCGATCTTTCCGCCGGCGTTGCTTTCCTTGATGGTTCCGGTGAGCGGGCTCTTGGCGCCCACCGAGATGCGGCTGGTATTGACCGCCGAAGTTCCGCTCAGTATTCCAGGCGCAAAAATCAACTTGTTTTCCGGACTCATGGGATCGCAGGCGGGCGGGACCTCTGCGTTGATCATCTCGGTTGTCAGCCCGCGGCCGCCGATACCCGCATACCTGGAAGGAACTTCTTCGGCATGGACCTGCTGGCTGGTCATGTCAACTCGGATCAATTTCATAAGAATTCTCCTTGCTGTCGGGAAAAATGATGTGGCGTTTTTCGCCCGCGAATTAACAGGTCAGAAAAAAGCGGTCGGCGCAAACAGTGCGGGGAATAAACCCATCCGCCCTGAATCATTACAAATACACCAAGCCTTGGAATCCGGTTGCCCGGATTCCATGTTTATTTAATGTATGCCCCCGGCCGAATCCATGTCAAGGAAGTTCGCCGCTTTTTCATTTCCGGCCGTGATTGTGCCCCTGCCTGGATAAACCGGATGAACCGTGTTGTGCCGGCAAAAGATTTTCGGTTCCGCCGGATGTCCCGGGCAGCGGGATCAAACGGAATTCGGGGCTGTTGCCCGTATATGGACGATACCGGGCAGCAGGTGCCAATTGAGAAATATTGATTGTAATCCGGTTGTGTTTTATGCTCTGTGCGACAATTCATCAAACCGGGGGGAGACAAGAGATTGAAAACGGAATATCGCAAGGCGGAAATCAGAGATGTGCTGGCAAAACATCAGCCGCGGCACAACCCGGCGCCCGGGCGGAAGCCGGCATCGGTGCTGATTCCGTTTTACCCGGCCCCGGAGGGACTGTCTTTGGTTTTTATGAAGCGCCCGGATTATCCGGGGGTTCATGGCGACCAGATTTCATTTCCCGGGGGCGGAAAAGAAGAAGCAGACAGCGACGACCTGGAGACCGCGTTAAGGGAGACCCGGGAGGAAATCGGCGTAAAACCGGAACACGTTGAAGTCTGGGGCGCATTGAGCACCCAGCAGACCGTGTCATCGAGCTACCGGATTACCCCTTTTATCGGCAGCATCCCCTACCCGTATGAATTCCGGCTCGACCCCCGGGAGGTGGAGCGCCTGATCATCATTCCGTTTTCCCGTCTGCTCGACCCGGAAACATACGCCTACGGCACTTACAACTGGAAAGGCCTGGAATTCGAAAGCGATCTGTACACATACGGAAACGATATTATCTGGGGATTGACCGCAAGGATTCTAAATGACTTGATCAAACTGATAAAAACCGGCCGGGAACAGTGACGTCTTTTTTTTCCAAATCCGGCAGGATCGGGATGTTGGCCGCACTTTTGATGATTTGTCTGCTGTTTTCCGGCGGATGCACCGCTTTTCGGCCCTCACCAGGAATCCATGTCAGCCCTGCGGTAAGACAGGATATAGTCAATATCGCGCTACAGTACAAAAACGCTCCCTATCAATGGAATGGGGAGTCCCCGGGCGGTTTCGACTGCTCGGGCTTTGTTCAGTTCGTCTACAGGCAGGCGGGTTTTGAGATTCCAAGGACTTCCACGCGGCAATTCCGTTCGGGACACGAGGTTTCCCGGCCAAAACTGAAAAAAGGGGACCTGGTATTTTTCAAAACATGGAAATACCTGGGCACCATTTTGTCCCCGGGTCATGTGGGCATATACATCGGTGGAAAACGATTCATCCATTCACCGTCTCCAGGCGGCGCCGTGAGAATCGATCACCTGGATAACGGGTATTGGAAAACGCATTACAAGGGCGGACGCGTACTGCTTAAATAGCCCTCTTCCCTGCTGTCCGGCATCCGGATACGTCCCGAAAAACGCAGATATCAGAACCATTACTTCGGATTACTCGTGATTCAAATAAGGCATTCGCGGCATCTTCAGTTTTTATACACTGAACTCAGGAAACAGCGGCCGCAGCGGACCGGCTTTCGCTGAAATCCCGTTTTGCCAGTTCACGCAGGCGTTTCTTGTCCACCTTCTGCACCTCGGTGAGCGGGATCTCGTTGACGATGCGAACCACCCTGGGCACGGCATACTTGGCCACCCGTTCTTTGAGGTAATCCACGACTTCTTTTTCGGTAAGCTCGTCCTGATACTGCTCGAAAGGCTGCAGGTAGACCACCACGCGCTCGCTGCCCTCCCGCTGCGGATCGGGTACGCCTATTGTGGCAGCCATGGCAACCTTGGGATGTCCGTAAAGAATATCCTCGACTTCACGGGAGTAGACCTTGTAGCCGCTGACAATGATCATGTCCTTGGTGCGGTCCACGATGTAGAAATACCCCCGCTCGTCGATTTTGACCACGTCGCTGGTACGCACATAGCCCTCATCATCCAGGCCGGATCCGGGCTCGGGCCAGTAGCCGAGCATGCGCTGGGGCCCTTTCATGCAAAGCTCGCCAGGCTCGCCGGCCAGCATTTCTTCGGTGGTCAGCGCATGGTCCGTATTGACATCCACCAGCTTGATCACCGTGTCCGGATACGGAATGCCTGCAGTGCCGCGCTTTTCGGTCTTTCCCTTGGAAGGACTCTTCTTGGTGAGCCACACCAGCAGGGAAATCGCGTTTCCGAGCACCCATCCCACGAAACGGCTTCCCGCAATCCGCAGGAAAAAGTTGAAGGTCGGGGTCACGCCCGGGATCCCCAGAAACATATTGTTGAGCCGCACCGGAATCCGGCCGCCGAAAATGCGCAGCAGAAACGAGGTATTCACATGGGTGACCGGCGACATCTCCGAAAGCCCGTATCCCTCCATGATGCCGCCACCTGCGGATTTTTCAAATTCCTGCTGGGTGCTTTCCGGAAGCGGGGCAGAACCGGACATGCCCAGTATTCCGCGTTTTTTCTTCAGGCCGGACTGGCTCATCTTCATGAACTGAGTGGGTACGCCGAATTGCAGCACCGGATTGTATGCCTCGATCATGGCGGCCATGGAATCGGTGTCCCGGGCATCCGGTATCAGTATCTGATTGGCCCCGAAGATCGTCATTGCGTGCATTACGATATGCCCGTAGGAATGGAAGAACGGAAGCGCCAGCACCACGGACACCGCCCCTTGTATGAGCCTTCCCGCAGCGCCGAAAACCCCGAAATTCTGAATGGCATTTGCGTAGATGTTGCGGTGGGTGAGCATGCACCCCTTTGGCAGGCCGGTGGTGCCGCCTGTAAACAACAGGGTTTCCAGGTCACCTTCCACGTCATATGTAAGTTCCGGAGGTGCGGGCGAATATTGCCGGATCAGCTCCGGCAGCCAGAATTCCCCGTTTCCTGCCGGAGACGCCGTAGAAGGCGAGTCCGAGTAATCGGAAAGACGGGTCCATATCAGGTGCTCGATATCCGTGTTTTCTACCACATCCCGGGCCACCTCGGCCGTGTCCTGAGCGATCAGGACCCTGGGACTGCCTTCGGTAAACTTGTGCTCCAGCGTGTGCAGCGGCTCCAGGGAACTTGACGGGATATGCACCATCCCGGCCCGGCTGATGGCGTAATCACAGATCACAAACTGGATGGATGTCGGCAGAAGCGTTGCCACCCGGTCGCCTTTTTTCAGCCCCAGTGCGGCCAGCGCGGTTGCCAAACGGTCCACCTGATCTTTGACTTCCGGGTATCGCAGTTTGTATCCCATCTGGATCAAACCGTTTTTCTTATACTTTTTCGCTGTATTTGCCAGCATGTCCCAGACCGGGCGGTCCGGATACGGGGCAAATGACTCAGGAATACCGAAAACCTTGTATTCTTTTTTCCATGGCATTTCCACTTGATTTCCCAATGGGCTCCGCCTCCTTTGATAATGGCTATATTCGTAACCGTTGCCCGAACCCGACAGGAATTATCAGGCAAAATAACTAGACTGACATATCAGTACATGCTATTATTGGGTAAAGCCTCCGGCTTTTCATGTCAACCCTTTTTTACCTCAAACAGGCAGCGGGTTGACACGCACGAACAATATCGGATTATTTCACAATCCGGATAAATTCGCTGAAAGCCTCGCCTTCCGCCGCCTGCATCAGTTCAAAAAGCGCCATTTCCGTGCTGCTGATAGCAGCGCCCATGCCCCGCATCCGATCCAGGGCCAGGCGAAGGTTTTCCGCGTTACGGGAGGATACGGCATCAGCTGCCACCTCGACTTCGAAGCCCATGCCGATCAAACCCGCCACTGTCTGGTACACACAAACATGGGCCTCAATGCCGCATACAAGAATCCGACTTCGGCCGGTTTCCCGGATTTTGCCGACAAAGGAGGGATCGCCGCATGCATTGAACGCGGTTTTCTCAACCGGCGCAAAATCACCCAGAAGCTTTTGTATTTCCGGGATGGTGGGCCCCAGCCCCTTCGGGTTCTGTTCGGTCACAATCACCGGCAAGCCAAAAAGCCGGGCGCCCCGGACCAATTTTTCCAGGTTGCTCAGCACCCGGCCGGATTCGAAAACAGTACGGGCAAGCTTTCCCTGGACATCGATCATCAAAAGCACTGCCTGATCTGAAGTGAGCATATCATCTTCTCCAAATATTTCTGTAATAAAGGTTTTGGATTCTGCGTTGACATCTAAACATTATTTGAAATATAATCCCAATAAATTCTCCTTTGTTTTTCTTCCTTCGCATTGTAACCAAACAAACAACAGAGACAATTCGCGTGGAAACGCAAATTTCCGATGACAAGGTGCAAAGAAAGCAGGCCCTGCGCAAAAAGCGTCACACCATGGCGCTGGCGACCTACCTGGTCCCGCTTACAGTCGCCCTGCTCTGCTGGCATTACGGCCTGGCCCCGATCCGGGCGGTATATCATTTTGCCGTACTGGTGCTGATCATAAATCTGTCCATCCTCTTTGTGATCCACAACAATCTCAACCTGAAACTGCGGGACCCGAGCATGACGGTCATACACCTGTCGGCATCGGCAATCCCCATGCTCTGGGTCATGTATTTTCTGGAAGCCGGCCACGCCCGGGCCGTGTTTATGATGTTCCTGGTTGTGGCAGCGCTTTACGGCATTCTTGAACTCGATATCCGCCGTTTTCTCATGGTCTGCCTGTGGATTCTCGGCCTGTACGGGATCCTTGTACTGCTCCTGTGGTGGCGCAAACCGTATACCCTGGATTTTTCCATGGAACTGATCCAGGCAATTGCTTTTGTCCCGGTTATGATCACAACAGCCATGCTCGGCGGGTTTATCAGCAGCCTGCGGACAAAACTGCGCAAACGCAACACAGAACTGCACGAGGCCGTTGAAAGAATCGAGGAACTGCTCAACATCGATTCGCTCACGGGTATAAACAACCGCCGGCATCTTTTTGACGTACTGACAGAAGAAATAAACCGCTACAGCCGCGGCAACATGGCCTTCAGCGTCCTCCTGCTGGATATCGACACCTTTAAGAAAGTCAATGACACTTACGGCCATCTGGCCTGGGACAAAATTCTCTGCCGGATTGCCGCATCGCTGTCTGAAAGCAGCAGAGTCATTGACACTTTCGGCCGTTACGGGGGAGAGGAATTTTTGATGGTGTTGCCGCAGACGCCCCTGGAAGGGGCGGCAACAAAGGCCGAAAAAGTGCGGCAGCAGGTTGAATCCCTCACCTTCCCGGACATCTCAAATGACCTGCGCATCACCGTCTCGATCGGCGTTGCAGAATGCAGGCGGGACGAACATATAGACAATACCCTGTTGCGGGCGGACCAGGCCATGTATGCGGCCAAGGATAAAGGACGCAACCGGGTGGTAACCGAAGTTGAAGCCGCCGCAGGGCATCCCGCCCAATAAACGCATCAACCCGACACCCCTACTTTTCCCTGCCCGCAAGAGCTTCGGCCATATGCCGCACTGCAAAGGAGCGGCCCTGCCTGACCGCCCCGCCGCGCAGCTGCATCACGCATCCCGGGCAATCAGTTACCAGAACATCCGCTCCGGTCGCACTGACCGCATCGAGCTTCCTGGTAAGGATCTCTGCGGATATCTCCGGAAACTTAAACGAATACGTACCCCCCAGACCACAGCAGGTTTCTTCTTCTCCGTGGGGCAAATATTCATATCCGAACTTTGTCAGCAGTGCCCGCGGCGCGCGGCTCACCCCAAGTCCCCGGCATAAATGACAGGGCGCGTGATAGGCCGCCTTAAGCTTTTCTGTTGCGGCCGGGACAGGCTCTGAATCCGGCATCACCATCTGCATAAAGGAGCTGAAATCAATAACCTTGGCGGCAAACTGGTCCGCCTTCACCCGCCTGCCGGAGGCGCCTTCCAGCAGAAACGGGTAATTCTCCCGCATGTGCGAGCCGCAGGAAGCGCAGAATGTCAGGATAAAATCGTATTCCGCAGGATCAATATGGCTGATATTCCAGGCGGCCAGATCTGCCGCGGCCTGGCGCTCGCCCAGCATATACAGCGGCAGCCCGCAGCATCCTTGCTGGGACGGAAATGCCACCTCCACGGGCCGGCCCGCCAGCAGGCCCATCCCGGCCTCCAGCTGTTCCGGGTAGACGAAATCCTGCAGGCATCCGGAAAACAGAGCCACCCGGTACTCCGGATGCGGCGGCGAATGCTGTGCCGCATCCCACCGATCCCGGAAGGGCTTTGCCGAAATCGCCGGCAGGGCCTTGAAATCTTGATCCTTAAACAGCAACTGCGGAAGATGCCGCATATACGGCGTTCCCCGGGTCACGGGTTTCTGCATGTACCTGCCCGAACGCAGCAGGCCGTGAAACAACCGGCGCCGCTTGAGCACAAAAGCGGCCATGGAATTTAACACCGGCTTGTCTTCGCTGCCTTCGCTCAGCACATGGACTTCCTTGATCAGCCGGGGCAGATCGATGCCCGCGATGCACACGTCCTTGCAGGCCTGGCAGTTCAGGCAGTTCTGCACCAATTGCCGGTCCCGGTTTCTGCCGTGGAAAAAATAGGTCAGCACCAGGCCAATGGCGCCGATATAAATATGACCGTATGCATGTCCGCCCACCAGGCGGTAAACGGGGCACACGTTGGCGCAAGCACCGCAGCGCACGCACCGCAGGGCCTCGGAAAATACCGGGTCCCGGGCCAATGCGCTTCTGCCGTTATCCAGAAACACCACGTGCATGATTTTCCGGCCGGAATGCGAGGCCGCAGACGAATTGGCGCCGGTAATCCAGGTCAGATAAGAGGTAATGGCCTGGCCCGTGGCGTTTCGGGGCAGACCCTTTAATGTCTGCATGGCCTCGCGGATGCCCGGAACAAGCTTGTCAATGCCCACCAGGGCCACATGTACCCGCGGCAGGGTGGTGACCAGGCGGACATTGCCCTCGTTTGACACGATGCCCAGGGTACCGGTTTCAGCAATGGCGAAATTGGCACCCGAAATCCCCATGTCCGCCCGGATAAAACGCTGCCGCAGCTCGCGGCGGGCCACCTTGACAAGCTTTTCAATGTCTGTGTCCTGCTGCTTTCCGGTCACCTCGGTAAACAGCCGGCTAACCTCGTTTCTGGAAAGATGGATGGCCGGCATAACCATGTGGGAAGGGCCTTCGCCGCGAAGCTGGATAATCCACTCGCCCAGATCGGTTTCAATAACCTCGTATCCGCGATTTTCCAGGAAATCGTTTAGAAGGGTCTCCTCTGCGGTCATGGATTTGGACTTCACGATCCGATGGCAGTCGTTTTCTCTGGCAATCCGGGAGATGATCTCGTTTGCATGGTGATCCGAGGCGGCAAAATGCACGTGCACGCCTGCGGCCTCGGCACGCTGGCGAAATCGCGCATAAAGCTCCTCCATCCGGGATGCAGCATCATCCTTGGCCTCCCGGATGCCCTGCACCAGGGCCTGCCGATCCATCCCGGCAAAATTCTTCTCCCGCCCCTGCCTGTAGGCCACGGCAAAATTGTCCAGCGCCTTTCGCTGGAACCCGTTTTTCAACTGGGCCACGAGCTGCTTTCGGTAGTCCTTCATGTTTCCGGCGGTCTGCATACGGATCT
>JAIPEJ010000046.1 GCA_021737225.1 Desulfobacteraceae bacterium | reverse complement strand
GCCCCCTGCTCCCGCTGCTGCTTGCCTTTATCGCGGGCATTGGCCTGGCCCGCTTTTGCCCGTATTCCGGCATACTATACCGGATTGCCATGCCCTTTGCCGCCGGGGCGGCTGCCTGCGTGCTCTACCTGCTTGCCCGGTCCAGGCCGGCGCGGCTGTCGCCGCTGGTACTGCTCTTCGCACTTGGCGGGCTTGCCCATGCACCCTGGCAGTCGCCCTTTTTCCCGCCAGACGGGGCGCCTTCCCACCTGCAAGCCGATTATGCAAACATTCGGGCGACAATAACAGGACCGCCGCAGATCGAATCCTTTCGCACAAAATGCATCCTGGATAACCTGACGGTCGAATCAAAGGCCGGCGGGCCGCATTTCCTGCAGGGCCGCATCCAGGCAGCATTTTACGGTGACTGCCCGGAACTGCTGCCAGGCGACCGGGTTGCGGTACACGGCAGGCTTCGGGAATTCCGGAACTTCAACAACCCGGGCGGATTTGACTACCGCCGGTTCATGGCGGACCGCAATATCTGGGGCGCCTTGTATGCCAAGGGCAAGCATGTCGAAATCCTGTCCCCGAACAATGCCTGGCATAACGTGTTTTCCGGCCTCCATTGCTTTCGAAACCGACTGGAAGAATCAATTGAGCAGGTCAGCAGCGGAGAAACCGCGGCCGTGCTCTCCGCGCTGATTGTCGGCAAAAAGGACGGAATTGATTCCAAGTTGCGCCAATCTTTCAACCGCGCCGGAGCCAGTCATCTTCTGGCAATTTCCGGGCTGCACGTTGGGATCGTGGCCACCTGCGCCTTTTTCCTGTTCAAGTGGCTGCTTTCATGGTGCCTCCCGCTTCTGCTCCGGGGATGGGCCGGCAAGTGCGCTGCCCTGCTGACCATTTTCCCGGTGGTTGCCTATGGGATGCTCTCCGGCATGTCGCCTTCCACTCAGCGCGCCATGATCATGGTCCTGATCTTTTTGGCCGCATTAATCCGGGATAAACCTTATGATCCGGCAAATACCCTGGCTGCGGCCGCCCTGTGCATTCTTGCCGTGCATCCGCCCGGGCTGTTTTCCGTCTCGTTCCAGCTCTCCTTTGCCGCAGTGAGCGCCATTTTTTTCGGGCTATACCTGTTTTCCGGGGTCATGTCCCCGGCCCTGCCGAAGGTTTCCCCAGCGGCCCGGCTGGCTTACCGGATCCGCGCATTTATGCTCATTTCCGTGTTTGCCATCGTCGGCACCCTGCCCCTGGTCCTGCATTACTTCAACCAGGCCGCGATCACCGGCGTGGTCTCCAACCTGATCCTGGTACCCTGGATCGGATTCGTGGCTGTGCCTGCCGGACTGGTCAGCGCCGGGATCTCTGTTTTTTCCCCGGCGCTTGGCACATGGTGCTTCAGCCTTGCCGCGCAAATCCTGCAGCCTGCCATATCACTGATCCATACCTTGGCCGGACTTCCTTTCGGCGCCTTTCGCACGGTCACCCCCACTGTCCTCGAGGCGGGATGCGCCTATGGGCTCGCTGCCTGCGGCGGCCTGATATTTCTCCGCAAGCATCAACGGCACCAAAAGTTACTGTTCATGATAATCTGGGCACTTGTAATCATCATTGCCGCGGATGCGGGATACTGGGTCCACCGCCGCTTTTTCCATACGAGCATGTGGGCCACGGTGCTTGACGTGGGACAGGGGCACGCCTCCCTGCTGGAGTTTCCCGGGGGACAGACCATGCTCATTGACGGGGGCGGGTTTTCAGATAACAGCGTATTTGATGTGGGCGCCAGGATCGTGGCCCCGTATTTATGGCAAAACAAGATCCGCACCATTGACACGGTGGTTCTCTCCCACCCGGATGCGGACCACTTAAACGGGCTGCTTTTTATTCTGGAAAACTTCCGGGTCAGGCGGGTCATCAGCGCGTACACAGATGTGCAGCGCGCGGCCCGTCAGCAATTTGACCGGATCATCCGGGACCGGCAGATTCCGCATCCCGATTTCAAACGCATCCGCCGCACCCACAGGATCAATGATGGCGCGGAAATCCACATCCTGTATCCGGCGCAAAACCCGGAGACCAGATGCGCAAAATGCCCGGGAACCAATAACTGCTCGGTGGTGATCAAGGCATCCTACAGGGACCGCTCTGTGCTATTTCCCGGAGACCTGGAAAAATGCGCGGAATCCGAACTGATCAAACAGGCGGGCCCGGATATGAGCGCAGATATCCTGATTGCCCCCCATCACGGAAGCAAATCATCTTCGGGCAGAGAGTTTATCGCGGCAGTGGATCCGGATATGGTCATTATGCCGGTCCGGCAAAGCTATCAGGGACTGCCTTCGCCTGAAGTGGTGGAAAGGTACCGACAGCAAGGCTGCCGGGTGCTGCGCACGGATCTCCACGGCGCGGTGCGGATTGGCATCAACGCTGAGGGTGGAATGGAAATTCAGCCGACCATTGGCGGCAAATGAGGGAGAGATTTGAAAATCCGAAATCCGAATATCGAAATCCGAAACAATTTCGAATGACCAAAATTCAAATGACCAAAACCAATGTTTTTTTCATTTGATCATTCGGGTTTCGAATTTGCTTCGGATTTCGGATTTCGTGCTTCGAATTTGCTGAAGGCTACTTCTTGGCCGACCTGGCCGTTTCCGGCTTTTCTCCGGTGAGCTCCACAATGGAAACCGGAGCCGAGTCCCCGTTGCGATATCCCATCTTCACCACCCGGGTATAGCCGCCGGCCACATCGCCAAAACGCTGGGGGGCCTCTTCGAACAATCGGTGAACCACCGCCTTTTCCCGGACAATGGACAGTGCCTGGCGCCGTGCGTGCAGATCTCCCCTTTTGGCCAGGGTAATGACATGGTCAGCCCAGCGCCGCAGTTCCTTGGCCTTGGCATCCGTGGTCTTGATCCGGTCATGCTTCAGCAGGGATGTCACCAGGTTTCGAAACATCGCCTTGCGGTGGCTGGTGGTACGGTTTAATTTCACTCCGGCTTTTCGGTGTCGCATGATCTATTCCTCTTTTGCCTCCTGGTCGTCTTCGGGCGGTACAAAGCCTTCAAGCTTCATCCCCAGAGAAAGGCCCATTTCTCCCAGCAGCTCCTTAATCTCGTTTAAGGACTTTCTGCCGAAATTTTTCGTTTTCAGCATTTCATTCTCGGTTTTCTGGACCAGTTGATAGATTTTTCGGATATTGGCATTTCTCAAGCAATTGGCACTGCGCACGGAGAGCTCGAGTTCATCGACGTCCAGATACAGGTTCGGGTTGAACTGCGGCGCGGATTCCTCTTCTGAATCCTCCGGCGGTGCGGGCTCCTGGTCCTCGTCAAAATTGATGAACGAATGCATCTGTTCCTTGAGGATCTTGGCCGCATATGCAATGGCATCCATGGGCCTGACAGATCCGTCTGTCCATATTTCCATTGTAAGCTTGTCATAGTCGGTGCGCTGGCCCACACGCGCATTGCCGACCACATAATTGACCCTGTGGATCGGCGAAAAAATAGCATCAATGGGCAGCGTGCCGATCGGTGCCTCCGGGTCCCGGTGGGTTTCGGCCAGGGAATAGCTTTTCCCCGCCTTGACCGTCATGGTCATCTGCAGTTGTCCCTCGGAAGTCAGGGTGGCAATATGCTGCTCCGGGTTTAACACTTCAACCCGGCCGTTACCGCTTACGATATCCCCGGCGGTAACGGTTCTCTCCCCTTCGGCTTCCAGGGAGATGGTCTTGGGTTCAGCATCGTCGGTTTTGACACGCACTTTCTTCAGGTTCAGGATGATCTCGGAGACATCCTCCAGAACCCCGGGGACCGTGCTGTACTCATGCATGACCCCTTCGATCTTGACCGAACCAATGGCCGCACCATAAAGCGAGGAAAGGATAATCCGCCGCAGCGAGTTTCCGATGGTGATGCCATACCCCCTTTCCAGGGGCTCCCAGACAAATTTACCGTACGTGGGCGTCTGGCGGTCGATCTGGACTTTGCCGGGCTTGATCATTTCCCGCCAATTCATATATGTCAGTTCGTTCAAGGGCATTTTCACTCTCCAAAGTATTTGATATCCATCAGCCTGTTTTTCCGGAAGGTCAGGACGAGTTATTTCGAGTAGAACTCAATAATCTGATTTTCCTGAATCGGCATGGTGATATCGTCGCGTACCGGCAGGGTCTTGACATTGCCTTTCATGCCCTCCTTGTCCAACTCCAGCCATTGCGGCATGCTGCGTCGAACGACCGCTTCCATGGCTTCGCTGATCGCGGCAATATTCTTGCTCTTTTCCCGCACTTCGACCACGTCGCCGGGGCTGACCTGGTAGGACGGAATGTTGACCTTCCCACCATTGATGAAGAAATGGTCGTGCTTGACCAACTGCCTTGCCTGAGCACGGGAATTTGCAAATCCCAGACGGTATACCACATTGTCCAGACGTCGTTCCAGCATGACCAGCAGCCTGGTGCCGGTCACCCCTTTGCCCCTGTCCGCACGGTGGAAAAACAGACGGAACTGCTTTTCGGACAACCCGTACATCCGTTTGACTTTCTGTTTTTCGCGCAGCTGAAGGCCGTAATCGGATACTTTCCCGCCTCGCCGCTGGCCGTGCTGTCCCGGCGGATAGCTGCGTCTGTCAAAGGCGCATTTATCCGAGTAGCAGCGATCGCCCTTGAAATATAATTTCAAGTTTTCCCGTCGGCATATCCGACATACAGATTCACGATATCGTGACAATGCTTCCTCCCTTGAATATGGTATATGACTCGCTCATAGACGAATGATTCGGGTCCTGTTCTTGGCAGAACCCGCGGTATTCAGTTGTTCGTTAGAAATCGGAGAACACGCAAACGTTGATCCAAACCGGATGCGCTTTTTATTTTCCCGATTTCCGGCTAGACCCTTCGCCGCTTGGGCGGCTTGCACCCGTTATGCGGTACCGGCGTGACATCCCGGATCATCGACACGCTGAGCCCGGTTGCCTGCAGGGCTTTAATGGCGGACTCCCGCCCCGGCCCGGGCCCCTTGACATAGACCTCGACACTTTTCATGCCGTGTTCCATGGCCTTTTTGGCCGCGTCCTCCGAGGCCTGCTGTGCGGCAAACGGTGTGCTTTTCCGGGAGCCCTTAAAGCCGTTCTGGCCGGCACTCGACCAGGAAACCACATTGCCGCCCGGATCGCTGATGGAAATAATGGTGTTGTTAAAGGTAGATTGAATATGCACCACGCCGTTTGCAATATTCTTTTTGACCTTTTTCTTCGTGCGTACTGCCTTTCGTTTCGCCATGGGTATCCGCCCTTAAGTTCTTGATTTACTTTTTCTTTGCGCCGCCCTTTTTCTTGACTGCGGTCCGGCGCGGACCTTTCCGCGTGCGCGCGTTGGTAGAGGTGCGCTGCCCCCGCACCGGCAAACTTCTGCGGTGACGCAGTCCCCGATAGCAACCCAGATCCATCAGGCGCTTGATATTCATGGAAACCTCGGTGCGCAGTTCGCCCTCGACCTTGTAATCGTTGTCAATTACCCGGCGAATCTGGTTGATATCGGCATCGGAAAGGTCATCGGTGGTGATGTTCTCGTCAATGCCCAGCCGTGTTAAAATTTCCTGGGAAGTGGAATGACCGATGCCGTAAATATAGGTCAGGCCGATACGTATCCGCTTGTTTTTCGGTAAATCGACTCCTGCAATCCGTGCCAATGTAAGTGCCTCCTTCTTATCCCTGCCGCTGCTTGTGCCGTGGATTTGAGCAAATCACCCGCACCGTGCCCCTGCGCTTGATGATTCTGCAGTTGCGGCATATTTTCTTCACCGATGCTCTGACTTTCATGATCGCACCTCGTATTTATCCGCTCTTAAATGGTTTCGACGACAGATCGCCGATATTACTTGCTCCGATAGGTAATCCGGCCCCGGGTCAGATCATAGGGGGACAGTTCGACCGTGACGTTATCCCCGGGCAGAATCTTGATAAAATGCATCCGCATCTTGCCGGAAAGATGCGCCAGAATCTGATGCTGGTTTTCCAGTTCAACCTTGAACATCGCATTGGGCAGGGTTTCGACCACCTTGCCCTGAACCTTGATCGGTTCCTCTTTTGCCATCCAAATCCCCCGTTTGTGTTACCGTTTCCTTCTCCCGCAGTCACGGATCCGCTATGTGCCCGCTGCCCGTAAGCGCTTCTGGATACGTTACCGGCCCTTGCGTTTGGTCGGTCCCGCAGTCATGAAACCTTCATAATTTCTTGTAATCAGATGGGATTCCACCTGCCGAACCGTGTCTATGGCAACACCCACCACGATGAGCAGGGCGGTGCCGCCGAAATAAAACGGTACGTTAAACTTTGTCATCAAAATCGAAGGCAGCACGCATACAGCTGAAACATAAGCCGCCCCGCCCAGGGTGATCCGGCTCAGCACCCGGTCGATATAGTCGGCTGTGCGTTTGCCCGGTCGGATTCCCGGGATGTAGCCGCCGTATTTCTTCATGTTATCCGCCACATCTTCGGGATTGAAAACAATGGCGGTGTAAAAATAACAGAAAAACACAATCAGGCCCACAAAAGCCAGTTCGTATATAAGCGAGCCCGGCGCAAGCGCTGTGGTTATATACTCCATCCACCACACATCCTGGAATAAGCCGGTGATGGTGGACGGAAACATGATCAGCGATGATGCGAAAATCGGCGGAATCACGCCTGCCGTGTTAACCTTCAGCGGCAGGTGCGTACTCTGGCCGCCGTACATGCGCCGGCCGACCACGCGCTTGGCATATTGTACCGGTATCCGCCGCTGGCCCTGTTCCATGAAAATGATGAATGCCAGTACGCCCAGCATCAGGATACCCAGCAGCACCACAAAGAAGATGCCCATTTCGCCGGTGGTCATCATTCTAAACGTATTCCCGATGGCATTGGGCATCCGGGCCACGATCCCGGCAAATATAATCAGGGATATGCCGTTTCCAATCCCCCGCTCGCTGATTTGCTCACCGAGCCACATGATAAATGCCGTTCCGGCGGTCAGCGTAATCATGGTCATCAGGCGAAACGACCAGCCAGGTATGATTACGATGGCAGCGCCGCTTGGAGATGTCATGTTCTCCAGCCCGATACTGATACCAAATCCCTGGATAAGACTCAGCAGGATCGTGCCGTACCGGGTGTACTGCGTAATCTTCTTCTGCCCCTGTTCACCTTCCTTGGAAAGCCGTTCCAGCGATGGTATCACCACTCTGAGCAACTGAAGAATAATCGAGGCACTGATGTAAGGCATGATGCCGAGGGCGAAAACAGACAGCCGTTCCAGTGCCCCGCCGGAAAACATGTCAAAAATGCCGAATATCGTATTCTGGTGCTGGGCAAAAAATGCGGCCAGGGCATCGCCGTCAACACCCGGCGTGGGGATATGCACACCTACACGATAAACTGTCAGCAGTGCCAGCGTGATCAGGATCCGGCGCTTGAGCTCCGGGATCTTGAAAATATTCTGGACGCCCGCATCAGATACGGCCATGATTTATTTCACCTCTACCTTGCCGCCGGCGGCCTCGACCTTTTGCCTGGCGCTGTTGCTGATAGCGGCAACCTGAACATTGACCGCAACGTTGATCTCTCCCTGTCCCAGCAGTTTTACCGGACTGTGCCGGGTTTTAATCAGCCCGGCGGCAACCATGGCCTGGCTGTCAACCCATGCGCCGGATTCAAACCGGTTCAGGTCGCGGATGTTCACGATGGCGTAATCCGTTTTAAACACATTGTAAAAGCCCCGCTTGGGCAGCCGGCGCTGAAGCGGCATCTGCCCGCCCTCAAAGCCGGGACGCGTGCCGCTGCCCGAACGGCTGTGATAGCCCTTGGTCCCCCTGCCGGCGGTCTTGCCCTGTCCGGAAGCCACACCGCGGCCCAGACGTTTCCGGGATTTGTTGACCTTTTTTTCCGGGGTAAGTTCATGCAGTCTCATGATTAACTTCCTCCACGCGAACCAGATGCGAAACCTTGTCGGCCATGCCGCGATTGACCGGGGTATCCTTGAATTCAACCGTCTTGTTGATTTTGGTCAGGCCCATTGCCGCCAGAACCTTGCGATGCTGGGGCGGACGACCGTGATAACTCCGAACAAGTGTGATCTTCAGTGCGTCGGCCATATGCACACATTCCTTATGTAGTAAGTTCTTCTGCCTTGATGCCCCGTTTGTGGGCCACCTGGTCCCGGCTCTGCAGCTGGGCAAGCCCGTCAATGGTGGCTCGGACAACGTTATGCGGGTTGTTGGTGCCGATGCACTTGGTCAGGACGTTGTGTATGCCGACGGCTTCGATAACCGCCCGGACCGCACCGCCGGCGATAACACCGGTACCCTTGGCGGCAGGCTTCATAAACACGGACCCGGCACCGAACCGGCCGTGGACCTGATACGGTATCGTGCCATCGAGCAACGGGACTTCGATCATGGCCTTTTTGGCTCTTTCCACCCCTTTGCGGATGGCTTCGGGCACTTCATGGGCCTTGCCCAGGCCGAATCCGACCTTTCCCTGGCCGTCGCCAACGACAACCACCGCACTGAAACTAAAGCGCCGGCCGCCCTTGACCACCTTGGCCACACGACTGATGTGCACGACCTTGTCTATAAACAGGTTTTCGTCTGTTTCCTTCTTGAGCAAGGGATCGCCTCCTTATATCCGTTTAAAAATCCAACCCGTTTTCCCGTGCGCTTTCAGACACGGCTTTGACCCTACCGTGATACTGGTAGCCGTTTCTGTCAAAAACCACGGTGGTAACACCTTTGTTTGCGGCCCGCTGGGCGATGCGCTTTCCGATTTCGCTGGCCGCGGACTTCTTGTTTTCAAAATCACTGCGATCCCGGAGTTCCTTTTCCATGGTGGAAGCCGCCGCCAGGGTCTGGCCCTGCTGATCGTCAATAACCTGTGCATATATGTGCCGGGCGCTGCGGAAAACCGTAAGCCGGGGCCGCTCTGCGGTGCCCTGGACTTTTTTGCGAATTCGTTTTTTCCGCTTGATGCGCATGGCCTGTCGTCTTTGTGCAGAACCCATGATTATCAACCCCTAAAAATAGTTTATCCGATAAAAAAGTACATTGAACTTTTATAAATCCGAAATTCGAATATCGAAATTCAAAGCAAACCTGAAATCCGAATTTTTAAAACCCCGGCTTGAACCTTGTTCCCTTGTTAAACCAGTTGGGTTTTGGTTATTCGTGATTCACTCGATTTTCGAAATTCGCACTTTGCGAATTCTGCGCAATAACTCGTTATTTCCCGGTCTTGCCCGCCTTGCGCTGGACCAGTTCCTCGGCGTATTTCACGCCTTTTCCCTTGTAGGGCTCCGGCGGGCGCATCTGCCGAATGGAGGCGGCGGCAAAGCCCAGCCGCTCCTTGTCAATCCCGGACAGCCGGATGCTTCCCTTGTCGACTGCCGCGTGAACACCCTCGGGCAGCTCGAAATAAATGGGATGGGAATACCCCAGGTGCAACTCAATGCTGTTTCCCTTGAGTTCGGCCCGGTACCCGATGCCGTTGATTTCCAGCACGCGCTCAAACCCGCTGGAAACACCCGTGACCATGTTGGCGACCTGGGCTCGGGTCGTTCCCCACAATGCCTTGGTTTTCTTGTCATTGCGGTGCACCGTGACCAGCAACTGGGACTCGCCGATCTCCAGGTTCACATCCGGGTGAATGCTCCGGGTGAGGGTGCCCTTGGGCCCCTCCACGGTCAGTACGCCCTGATCATATGTAATCTTCGTTTTTTCCGGTACGGATATCGGTTTTTTGCCCACGCGAGACATTTTTTGCTCCTTAGACTACCAGATATTGCAGAGGACTTCGCCGCCGATGTTTTCTTTTTTCGCCTGAACATCGGTCATCAAGCCTTTCGAAGTGGAAAGCACGGCAACTCCCAGCCCGTTTAACACCGGCCGGATCTCGCTGCTCTGGGCATATACGCGCCGACTCGGCTTGCTCACCCTTTCCAGGCCATAGATCACGTGCTTCTCATTGGCGTCATACTTTAAAAAGACTCTCAGCATCCCCTGCTTGTTGTCCTTGATGAACTTGTAATTCCGGATGTAGCCTTCCCGTTTCATGACATCCGCCAGAGCGACCTTGACCCGGGCACCCGGGATATCTACGCTCTTATGTTTTGCCTGTCCGGCATTTCGGATGCGGGTCAGCATATCCGCAAGTGGATCACTCAACATGGCCTACTCCGTTATGTAGAAAAAAATGGTAAAAGAAAACAACGCGTTCGTTTCTTTTTTGTAAAACCGGTGCTTGCGCCTACCAGCTCGCCTTCTGCACGCCGGGCAGCAGGCCCTCGGAAGCCATATTCCGAAAACAGATCCGGCAAATGCCGAACTTGCGCATAAACGCCCTGGGCCGGCCGCAGATCGGACATCGATTATGTGCCCGAACCTTGAACTTGGGTTTCTTCATTGCCTTCTCGCGAAGCGCTTTTCTTGCCAAAACCGATTCCTCCTTATCCGTCCGGATACCTGCGGGATCCGTGTCTACCCGCCTGCATGAAAAACCACGATTAGTTGCGGAAAGGCATCCCCAGCAATCTGAGCAATTCCTTGCCTTCCGGGTTGCTTCCTGCAGTGGTTACAATGGTGATGTTCATTCCCTTGACCGAGTCAACCTGGTCGTATTCGACTTCTGGAAAGATGATCTGCTCTTTTACCCCGAGGGTGTAATTTCCGAATCCGTCGAAGGCCTTTCCGGACACGCCACGAAAGTCGCGCACACGCGGCAGGGCCACGTTAACCAGCTTCTCGTAAAAATCGTACATCCGCTTTCGCCGCAAAGTGACCATGCATCCGATGGGCATGCCCTCGCGGACCTTGAATGCAGCTACGGATTTTTTTGCACGCGTGACCACGGGCGCCTGGCCGGTGATGGTCTTGAGTTCGGCCTGCGCCGAATCCAGGACCTTGATGTTCTGGATGGCCTCTCCCAGCCCCATGTTGATCACGATCTTATCGAGCCGGGGCACCTGGTGGATGTTTCGGTATTCAAAGGTTTCCCGCAGTTGGGTCACCACTTGGCTATCATAATATTCTTTCAGTGACATGAATATCCTCCGGTTTGATCTGCTTATCCGTCTAGTAGTTCTTTACATTTTCCGCAGATCCGCACCTTTTTGCCATCTTCCAGGCGCATGGCCTTGATCCGGGTCGGCTGGGCGCATTTGCTGCACATCACCATCAGATTGGATGCATGCAGCGGCGCCTCGCCTTCAATGATTCCGCCCTGCCGGGTCTGGGGACCGGGTTTCTGATGCTTTTTCACATAATTGACGTTCTCCACCAGCACCCGGTTGCGCTTGCGGTCCACGCTGAGCACCTTCCGGATCTTACCGCGATCCTTTCCTGCAAGAACCTTGACCTTGTCATCTTTTTTGATGCGACACTTGACTTTTTCCATGAGCCGTTACCCTCTCGGCCAGACTTTTCTCGTATTACGAATATTTAAAGGACTTCCGGGGCCAGGGAAATGATTTTCATGAATCGATGGGCCCGCAGTTCCCGGGCCACCGGCCCGAATATGCGCGTGCCGATCGGTTCCCGGTGCTGATTGATCAGCACCGCCGAGTTATCATCAAACCGGATATAAGACCCGTCCACCCGTCGGATTTCTTTTCGGGTCCTAACAACCACTGCCTTTACCACGTCGCCCTTCTTGACTTTGGAATTCGGGATGGCCTCCTTGACAGAGACCACGATAATATCGCCGATACTGGCATAACGGCGCCGGCTTCCGCCAAGCACCTTGATGCAGTAAACTTCCTTGGCCCCTGAATTATCAGCAACAGACAACCTCGTTTCCGCCTGTATCATTTTTCATATCCTCTGTGATCAAACCGCTTTTTCGATGATCCGGCTAACCCGCCAGCGTTTTCGCTTACTCAGCGGCCTGGACTCTGTGATCAACACCTGGTCTCCGATACCGCAGGTATTCTGTTCATCATGGGCGGCAAAGTTGGCCCGGCGCCGAACATATTTCTGATAAACCGAATGGCTTACGAGCCGTTCAACCCGGACTGTAACGGTTTTGTCCATTTTATTGCTCAAAACCGTACCCACCAGTTGTCTTCTCTTTCCCCGTTGTTCATTCATTGGCAATCCGTCACCGCTTTCAGATGTTTAAAGCTGTTCCCGTTTGATGGTCTTGACACGGGCGATATCCTTTTTGACCTGGCCGATCCGCTTGGGATTTTCAAGCTGACCGGTTTTATGCTGAAACCGCAGGTTAAAATAGGTCTGCACCAGCTCATTTAACTTGCTGTCCAATTCCTCGGGACGCATACCGCGAAGTTCCTTGCCCCTCATTATACCTGACTCCTTTCAACAACCTTCGTTTTCACCGGCAGTTTGTAGGAAGCCAAGCGAAGTGCCTCAAAAGCCAGCTCGCGGGAAACCCCTTCCATCTCATACAGGATGCGTCCGGGCTTGACAACCGCGACCCAGCTCTCGGGCGCACCCTTGCCTTTTCCCATGCGCACCTCAGCCGGCTTCTTGGTAATCGGCTTGTCGGGAAAAATCCGGATCCACATCTTGCCCCCGCGTTTGACCCGACGGGTCATTGCGATACGGGCGGCCTCGATCTGGCGCGATGAAATCCATCCGCATTCCACGGCCTGCAGGCCGTAGTCTCCGAAATTGAGTTTCGTGCCCCGTTTGGCCTTGCCCTTCATCCGGCCTTTTTGCTGTTTTCTGTACTTGACCTTCTTGGGAGTCAGCATCTTTTCTACTCCTATTGATTACTGCCGTTGCTCCGGCATCTGCTCATCCTGGAGGATCTCGCCCTTGAATATGTAAACCTTCACACCGATTGTGCCGTAGGTGGTTTCGGCCACGGCAAGGCCGTAATCAATATCGGCCCGCAGTGTATGCAGCGGAATCCGGCCTTCCTTGTACCATTCGATTCGCGCCATTTCCGCACCACCGAGCCGGCCGGAACAGATGATCTTGATCCCCTTGGCGCCAAAGCGCATGGCCGAAGACACGCATCGCTTCATTGCGCGGCGGAAAGCCACCCGCCGGACCAGCTGATTGGCCACGTTTTCGGCCACCAACTGGGCATCTAACTCGGGCTTGCGCACTTCCTGGATATCCACCATCACCTCGGCGGAAACCAGTTTTTCGAGCTCCTTTTTCAGCGCCTCAATCTCGGCCCCTTTCTTGCCGATGACAATACCGGGGCGGGAGGCAAAGATCCGGAGCTTGATCCGCTTGGAGGAACGCTCGATTTCAATCTGGGAGATGCCCGCATGATAGAGCTTTTTCTTTAAGAAACGGCGGATCTTGTGATCCTCGTATACATAGTTGGCGTAACCCTTGTTTGCATACCACCGGGAACTCCAGGTGCGATTGATTCCCAGCCGCATGCTGATGGGATTGACTTTCTGACCCAAACCACCTACCTCCTTTTTATGCGCTGCCTTCGCCGACGATGACGGTTATGTGACTGGTTCGCTTTAAAATCCGGGTTGCCCGGCCCCGGGCACGCGGGCGGAACCGCTTGAGCATGGGGCCCTCGTTGACGATGATGTTTTTAATCACCAGGCCGTCCACATCGAGTTCCGCATTATGGTCCGCATTGGCCACTGCCGAGCGCACGATTTTTTCAAGCATCCCGGCGGCCTTCTGCGGCATGAACTTGAGCACGTTGAGCCCGGATTCCACCGGCTTGCCCTTGACGGCTCCGGCAATTTTACGCACTTTCTGAGGCGATATGCGCATATATTTTCCTGACGCCTTCACATCCATATCCGCATCCTCAATCTATTTCTTCATTCTGGTTTTCTTGTCGCCGGCATGCCCGTAAAACGTCCGGGGCGAGGAAAACTCGCCGAGCTTGTGGCCGACCATGTTTTCCGTGATAAATACCGGGATGAACTTTTTCCCGTTGTGCACTGCCAGGGTCAGCCCGACCATTTCCGGGATCACGGTTGAACGCCTGGACCAGGTCTTGATGACTTTTGCGCTACGGGCCTCCTGTGAAGAAACCACCTTGTCGTACAATTGGGGTTCTACATACGGGCCTTTTTTTAACGAACGCGGCATAATCGCTCCTGATTTTTCACCCGACTTCGGTTCTTTGAATGGATACGGGGTTGTTTTTTTCCTACTTACGCCGCTTGACAATCAACCGGCTGCTTTGCTTGCTCCGCTTGCGGGTTCGCAATCCCTTAGTGGGCTTTCCCCAAGGGCTACACGGATGCCGCCCCCCGGAAGATCGGCCTTCACCGCCGCCCATGGGATGGTCCACCGGGTTTTTCACCACGCCGCGCGAGTAAGGACGCTGCCCCAGGTACCGCTTCCGGCCGGCTTTGCCCAGGGAAATATTGGAATGGTCCGAGTTGCCGAGCTGTCCCACTGTCGCCCGATTGGCCACCAGCACCATCCGGACCTCTCCTGAGGGCAGCTTGATGGTGGCATACCGCCCTTCCTTGGCCATCAGCTGGGCAAATCCGCCGGCGCTTTTCACCAGTTGGCCGCCCCTGCCGGTTCGCAGCTCCACATTGTGCACGTATGTTCCCAGCGGGATGTAGCTCAACGGCAGGCTGTTTCCCGGGCGAATCTCGGCCTCGGGGCCGGACATTACGGTCTGCCCGACTGTCAGGCGTACCGGGGCCAGAATGTAGCGCTTCTCTCCGTCTGCGTAATGCAGCAGTGCAATACGCGCCGAGCGGTTGGGATCATATTCGATCGCAGCGACCTTTGCAGGAACCCCGTCCTTGTCGCGCTTAAAATCGATCACCCGGTAATAGCGCTTGGTGCCACCGCCCCGGTGGCGCGCCGTGATGCGCCCGTTGGCATTTCTGCCGCCCGACTTCTTAATGGGCCTGAGCAGCGATTTTTCCGGCTCGGACTTGGTAATCTCCGAAAAAGTCGAATATGTCTGGAATCGGCGTCCCTGGGATGTGGGTTTTACTTTTTTCATCGCCATTTGCTCATCACCTTCGTTTATGCGCCTTCAAAAAATTTGATCCGGCTTCCGGGCATCAGGGTCACGATTGCCTTTTTCCAGTCCTTGCGCTTGCCCAGGATACGGCCCCGGCGCTTGAACTTGCCCTTGACCTGAATGGTCCGCACCGTTTTGACCCGCACGTCGAATATTGATTCAACCGCCTTGCGGATCTGCACCCGGTTTGCCGTGGGCAGCACCTCAAATGTGACCTTGTTCTGCTCTTCCTTCTGGATATTGGTCTTCTCCGTATCCACCGGACCTATAATAATGTTGTAGTCATTCATGCTGCCAGCCTCCCCTCGATACCCTTGATCGACGGTTCCAGTAAAACCAGCGTTTTGTGGTTCAAAATATCGTAAACATTGAGCCCCTCCACCCGGAGCACCTTGGCACCGGGAATATTTCTGGAGGAAAGCTCCAGCTTCTCGTCGGCTTCGTTGATCACGATCAACGGCTTTTCAAGCGACAAATTTCTTAGTACCGAAGCAACGGCCTTTGTCTTTACCTGATCAAGCGCAAATCCGTCAAGCACAATTATTTCGTTGTCCTGATATTTTGCCGACAGCGCCATTTTCAACGCCAGACGCCGAACCTTCTTGGGCACCTTGTAGGAATAATCCCTGGGGTCCGGGCCAAAAGCCACACCGCCGCCGCGAAGCAGGGGGGTCTTGATATTCCCGCGACGGGCCCGGCCGGTGCCTTTCTGGCGAAACATCTTGCTGGTGCTCCCTTTTACCTCAGAGCGATGCTTAACTTTTGCGGTTCCCCGGCGCCGATTGGCCAGCTGCATCCGCACGACTTCGTGCATGACGGTTTTTTTGACCTTGACGTTGAAAATATCCTCGACAAGCTCGACCTCTGAAACCGTTTCTCCCTGCGTATTTTTGACTTCCACGACAGCCATGGTCTCCCTCTTTGCATTGAATCCGGTACAAATCCCGCTTACCCCGGACATATCCGCCGGCATTGAACGCTTCAGCTACCCGGCGCTTTCCGACTTCTTGGCCCTGCTGATTTCCACGATGGCATTGACCGGGCCGGGCACCGCCCCCTTGACCAGGATCAGGTTTTGCTCGGGGCGAATGTCCACGACTTCCAGGTTCCGGATGGTTTGCCGCTCATTGCCGTATCTGCCGGGCATCTTCTTCCCCTTGGCGACCTTGGAGGGCCAGGCACTCTGGCCGATGGCGCCCGGAGATCTGTAGTTGCGGCTCCCGTGCGTTTTACGCCCCAGGTGAAAGCCGTGCCGCCGGGTCACCCCGGAGAAACCGCGTCCCTTGGTATTTCCGACGATATTGATTTTATCGCCCACGGCAAACATCTCCAGGGTCAGCTGCTGGCCCGGTTCATATTCCTCGGGATTTTCCACTGTAAACTCCCGCAGCCGGGCAAATCCGGTTCCGCCGCTTTTCTCGAAATGTCCCTGCAGCGGCCGGGTCAGGCGGTGTTTCTTTTTCTCCGAAAAACCCAGTTGCAGCGCATTATAGCCGTCATTGGCCCTGGTCTTGACCTGGGTTACCGTACACGGGCCTGCCTGGATGACCGTCACCGGCAGGTATCGACCATCACTGGCGAAAAAGCCAGTCATCCCCAGTTTTTTTCCTAGTAATCCATTACTCATTTCCGTCACCCAGTGCTTTCCTACAGTTTGATATCCACATCCACGCCCGGAGACAGGTCCAGCTTCATCAACGCATCCACGGTCTGCTGTGTGGGATCCTGAATATCGAGCAGCCGTTTGTGCGTCCGAACCTCGAACTGCTCCCTGGACTTTTTATTCACATGCGGGGAGCGCAGCACCGTGTACTTGTTGATCCGGGTCGGCAGCGGAATCGGCCCCACGACCCTGGCGCCCGTTTTTCTGGCTGTATCCACAATATCCCTGACGGATTGATCCAGCAGCCTGTGATCGTAGGCCCTTAACCGGATTCGGATCTTCGTATTTGTTATCATGACAATACCGTACCTATTCGATGATTTCACTGACAACGCCGGCGCCGACCGTGCGGCCGCCTTCACGCACGGCAAACCGCAGGCCTTCTTCCATGGCGATGGGGGTGATGAGTTCTGCCGTAATCGTCACGTTATCTCCGGGCATCACCATCTCCACGCCCTCGGGAAGCGTGCACACGCCCGTGACGTCCGTGGTGCGGAAATAAAACTGCGGGCGATAACCGGAGAAAAACGGCGTATGCCGGCCGCCTTCAT
>JAIPEJ010000045.1 GCA_021737225.1 Desulfobacteraceae bacterium | reverse complement strand
GTGGTCCTTGTAGCTCCAGGCCCGCCGCCATGAAGCCTCGTCTTTGAACAAAACCATGCCACCTTCCCCGCCCGTGGTCATGATCTTGTCCGTGCAGAAAGAAAATGCGGCCGCATCCCCGAAAGATCCCACACGCCGCCCGCTAATTCCCGCCCCGTGGGCCTGGGCGCAGTCTTCTATCAGATACAGGCCAAACTCGTCTGCCAGCGCTTCAAATCCCGGCATGTCGCACGGCCACCCGGCCAGATGCACGGGCATGACGGCCCGGGTTTTATCCGTAATCACCTGCCGCACAGTCTCCGGGGCAATGTTTCCCGAATCCCGGTCCACATCAGCAAAAACCGGTCGAGCCCCGCGCAGAACAATACTCGAAGCAGAGGCCAGAAAAGTCCTGGGCGTAACAACAACCTCGTCGCCTTCCCCGATGCCCAGTGCATACAGCGCCAGCTCCAGAGCCACGGTGCCGTTTGCCACTGCCACACCATATTCCGCCCCGTGATATTCGACAAACTCGCGCTCGAATTTCCGGCTTTCCTCTCCGGTCCAGTAGTTGACTTTGCCGGATTCGAGCACATGGGTCACTGCCGCAATTTCATCGGACTCATAATACGGCCAGTTTTTAAAATCTGTATGTTTCATATTTTTATCCAAAAACAGTTTTCCAGAGATAGTTTATGTCCTGCCAAAATGACCAGTTTTCCACATACTCCCTGTTGATTCGCACCTTGTCCGGCCACAAAACTTCATTATTATACCGCTCCGGGTCATCCTGATCTGCCAGAATTGCCTCTTCATCCCGGTATTTCAGCGTTGCCGGCCCGGTGATGCCCGGCCGCACGCTCAACACAATCCGGTCATCCCCCTGAAGCCTGTCCGCATACCCGGGCACATCCGGCCGCGGCCCCACAAAACTCATATCTCCTTTTAACACATTGATCAACTGCGGCAGCTCGTCTATTTTGCTCTTGCGCCAGAAACGGCCCAGGGAGGTGATCCGCTGATCCGTGCCCGTGGTCACTGTTGTGCTCATCCCGGGTACCTCGCGCATGGTACGGAATTTGATCACCCGGAAAATCCGGCCGTCCCGACCCACCCGATCCTGCGTAAAAAAACCATTCTTTCTTGTGTCAATACTTGCAAGAACCCACGCAGGCAAAATGATCCAGATTGTCAGGGCAAGGCCGAACGCAGCCCCCAAAAAATCAAAGCCGCGCTTCAGCGCGGCCTGTGGCAAGGTCAATCCCTTTGTTTTAGACATATCCTGACTGTTTCCCGATATCCACTGACCCTACAATTACGCATACCCATATCGAACCAATGTCTGTTCCATCAACTGGCCCAGCCTGTCAATCGCCTCTGTTCCCAACTGATCACGCCCTTTACCAATGCTGCGCGGCGAAACCCCTTCCACTGCTTTGGCTATTAGATCTTCCCGGGTATTAATGCCCAGGAATTCAAAGATTTCCTTCAAGCCTGTTTCAGGGTCTTTAACAAAATCTTCGTAGCCCACCTCTATCCAGCGATCCGCCGGCATTTCTGCCAGCACATCCGCAGCCTTGTCCACACATTGCTTCCACTGCATGGCGCAGACTTCTTCCAGGGAATACTTGTGCAGAAGCTCTTCCATGCCGTCCAGCTTCGGCCCCCAAACAGGAGTTTAAGAGATAAACCGCAAAAACGGTTATAACTACCCGAATAATCATCGTTTACAATTATTCTGGCTGTAAGACCCCATCCTTGTCCACCCGGTGATTGAACGCGGATAGGACTTCGGCCTGGGTCTTACTGGGTGTCTCCAGCCGGCGGGCCGGCTTGCGTTCCTTGTTTTTCAATGTCAGCACGGAGTGCAGGTGGCGCATATCATCCATGACATCCTCGGCCGTGCGGTTGATCCCGTTTTCCGACAGCCTGAGCTCGATACGGCGAAGATAGGCCATGGCCACCACGCATGTGAACAGATGACACCGGATCTTGCTGTCGGTCCAGTGGCGGATCGGGCGCACGCCCACGGTATCGGGATCATTGCTGACCCGGAAGCGCTCTTCGACCTGCCAGCGATCCAGGCTTGCCTCAATGATCTCCCGGGTACTCCAGTCCATGTTGTCGGTAATGATAATGTTTTTGCCCAACATGGCCTCCTTGCAGCGCACCTGGTAGGGGTCCTTGCGAAAACGCATTTTCAGGCCGGCTTGGCAGCGTTCAAATGATATCCGATAGAACTGCGGTGAGATGTGGAGCTGTTGGCAGAGCCGCAAATAGCGGTCCCGGATAACTTCCGGGTCGCGCCACTGGGCGGCATTTGCCCGGACCTTGGCCCGCATGACAAGCAGCTCCTGTCGGAGCCGCTCGAGCTTTTCCTCAAATGCATGGCTTTGCTTGCGGGCGGTTTTCGGATTGTAGGTCACGATCACGGCGCGCTCCTTGCCCCAGTACGAGCCCCTGGTTCGGTAGGCAAGCAGCCGGTCTTCTTCCCGGCCCTCTGCTTCCAACTCGCGGTTTTTTTCAATATCGGCCGGCTCAAAGCGATTCAGGTCAATGGCTGCCAGATCCTGAGCAAAATAGGTCGAATACGTGGTGATAAAATGGATTCTGGCATGCTCGTCAATCCATGCATAGTTGTCCTCGGAGTTCATGCCCTTGTCAATGACCACTGTAAGCCGCTGCTTGGTGTCGCAAAGCCCGCAGACAATGCCGAACATCTCGTCCATGACGGCTTTAAAGTGCTTGCTGTCATGGAGATTGCCCGGGTATATGCTGTAATACAGGGGAAGTTTTGATCCCCGGGCCACCAGAAGCCCCAGTCCGATCTGGCGCAGGTAATGGCGGCCGGCTTTGTTTTTGCCCCGCCGGGCAAGCTCCGAGGGCGTCTGGCTGGCCATGAAGGTGTAATAGTTGGTGGTGTCAAAGAGCAGGCAATCGGCCGCCGGCGACTCCTTTTTCCATAACCGCTCGAAAAAAGTGCGGGTGATTGTCTCGAGGGTCTGTTCATCGATGCGATCCCATTTTTCCCAGTAGCGTTGACTGGTAAGCGCATCAAGATCCACGGGCCTGATATGCTGGATGGCGGTGCGCTGATACCACCGGGACAGCTGGTTTTTGCTCACAGCCTCCACCATCCGGTTCCAGATGCAGTACAGGAAGTACTCGCCCACACTTGGCCCGTTCTCCCGGTCAGCCCGGGGGACGATATCATCGATGATACCGGCAATATCGATGTCCTTGTCAATCTGGCCGGCCAGCCAAAGTGCGCCGAACTCTTCGACTTTGAGGTTTTGGATTTGTCCGTCCTGCCCGCTGGCAAGTTCGACAACCCGTTCAGGGGACCCGACATAGGTCTGCGAAATGACCTTTGGTTTGCCGTTGACCCGGGCGATCTCGCGGACGTAGAGGTAGGGTCTTCCCTTTTTCTTTTTGATATGGAAGTGCGCCATACTTCCACAATATATTGTAGGGTCTTACATGTCAAGTAAAAAATGCACGAAAAGTTGAAAAAATCCGTTTTTTTGGATATGGCCATGATTAACAATGAGGGGTCTTACGGGCCCAAAATTCGAAAACGCCCGTCAGTTAGGGGCTTTGGAGCTTTGGCAGAGTCCATCTCTTAAACTCCTGTTAAAGGGGGTGACCACAATTGAGGAAGTGCTTCGAGTCACCCAGGCTTAAGACAGCACACACCGCCCCGAGCCCGCCCGGAACCGGGCGGATTCGACGATCTTTGCCGGTTCGGGCGGCAGGGATCGCGCTGATATGCGCGTGCCTGTTCTCCGTGCTGGTTCTGCCAAAAGCCGGGGCGAGCCATATTGATTTGTCCCCTGAGGCGGTATTGGAATTTGCCCGGGAAAATTTTGACAACGGCGATTACCGGACTGCTGCAACCGAGTTTAAACGGTTTGTTCATTTTTTTCCGGATCATGCGCGCGCACCCGAGGCGGCTTACCAGGCGGGTGCGGCATATTTTCACATGAAGCGCTATGCCAGATCCATTGATGCGTTTGAAAAAGTAACCACGCAGTTCGGTGGCACAGAACCGGCCACTGAGGCCCGGTTCATGATAAGCCGTTGTCATGTAAAGCTCGACAATACCGAAGATGCCCTGTACACATTGGGACGGATCCGTTTTGAAACAAAGGATCCTTACGTCCGGGACCGGGCATATTACCGGATTGGCCGGATCCGGCTCGATTCGCAAGACATTGCCGGGGCAAAAGCGGCGTTTGAATCCATCAGCCCGGAGAACCGCCCGGATTTTCAGGTGGAGAAAATCCTTGCCCACCTGGATCGGCAGGACGAGATTTCGACCCGGAGCCCGTTTCTCTCAGGTGTGCTTTCCATCGTCCCCGGGGGCGGATATCTTTACACCGGCCGGTATCGGGAAGCCCTGACAGCGTTTCTTGTGACCGCCGGACTGGCTGCGGCATCCTGGGAGAGCTTTGATGCGGACCTGTACGCCCTGGGCGGCATTACAGGATTTGTCGGACTGGGATTCTACGGGGGAAGCATGGTCGGATCGATTTCCAGTGCGCATAAGTATAACAGAAAAAACTACAGGGAATACATCGACCGGCTGCCGGTTAACCGGCGGGCGCCGCTTTCACTGGAAGTCCGCTCGAGGGCGGTCATGCTTTCGTTTTGTTATCGATTTTAATGGACAGCGGGGGGACAGAAAATGAACAAACCAATTGATTATCAGAACCCGCCTGTAGCATCAACAGCGCCCGGAAAAATGCGCCTTGGCGAGTTCATGGTGGACCAGGGGCTTATCACCCGGAATCAGCTCGACGAGGCGTTAAAGCGCCAGAGCCAGGTGGGAGAGCACATCGGTTCCATTCTCCTGGAACTCGGCCACGTGACCATAGAAGAACTGCTCGGTATCTTGCAGTCCCAATTCGGTGTACCTGCGGTAAACCTGTTTGACCAGGAGGTCGAGCCCCAGGTGAGCGGATTGATTCCTACCGATAAGATCAAGGAAAAACAAATACTTCCGATTGCGGTACAGGGAAACCGGCTGACTCTGGCCATGGTGAATCCAAAGGATCTGACCACTGTCAGCGAACTTGAATTCCGGCTGGGCAAGAAAATCGATCCCGTGGTGGTTCCGTCCTTTATGATGGATACCGCCTGTGAAATGCTGGCAAACGGATCCATGAAAAAGCTCAGCGGCAAGGAACTCGAGCAGCAGTGCAATTATGGAAGAGAAGGCGATAAGACCGGCACCCGCCTGGTGGCCCTGCTGAAAAAAGCCGTGGGAGTGAAGGCCAGCGACCTGATCCTAACGGCCGGGGCGCCGCCTTCGCTGCGAATTGTGAACAATCTCAAGCGCCTGGCCGCACCGCCGCTAACACCCGCGGACTGTGAGGCATACGCCCGGGAAATGATGCCCGACAAAACATGGCATACGTATCTTGAGCACAATGATGTGGATTTTTCCGTGACTTACCCGGATATCGGGAGATTCCGGGTTAATGCCTACAGGCAGCGAAATTCCGCGGCCCTTGCCGTGCGGCCGGTGATCGAAGCCATTCCGTCGGCTTCGGAGTTAAACATTCCGCCATGGTTAATGGATTATGCCTTGAAACCCTCCGGGCTGATAGTGGTCAGCGGACCGGCGGGGCACGGCAAATCCACCACGCTGTATGCCATGGTGGACATGATCAATAACCATAAGCGCAGCAACATTATCTCCCTGGAAGACCCGGTGGAATTCCTGCACAAACACAAGAAGAGCAATATCAGCCAGCGGGAGGTCGGGGTGGACACCCCGAGTTTTTATTCCGGACTGAAATCCGTGCTGCGCCAGGCACCGGATGTCATCGTGGTCGGGGAGATGCGGGACAAGGAAAGCTTTGAAATCGCCCTGCAGGCTTCGTATACCGGGCATCTCGTGATTACCACCATGCATGCGGGCAATGCCACGGTGGCCATTGAAAACACCATCCAGATGTTTGAGCCGCACAAACAGGCCCTGATCCGGATGATGCTTGCCGATGCCATGATCGTGTCCGTGGCTCAACGCCTGGTGCCGCTCAAGGACGGCAGCGGACGGGTGCTGGCCCTGGAGCGGCTGATCAATTCCTACCGGGTCAAAAACATCATCCGGGAAGGCAAAACTCACCAGATCCGCAGCCAGATGCAGCAGGGCACCGAGGATTTCGCCTCCATTGATATCGAGCTTGCCGGGCTTTACAAAAACGGCCGAATCACGATGGAAGACGGGATGACCTTTGCAAACGACAAGCATCACTACAGGGAGCTTACGGAATCGGCAAGACCCGCCAGGGGCGCAAAGTTCTGATGGCGACGGTTTGCAGAAAGGATTCGCGTGTTACCCGATCATCTGGTTCATTTCGAAAATCGGCAGGCAGATGGAAAGCACGATAAAACCGACAACGATTCCCATGAACAGAATGATAAGGGGTTCGAGCAGGGCGGTCATGAAGGATACCGTGGCCTCGACCTCGTTTTCGTAAATATCGGCGACCTTGCCGAGCATGGCCTCGAGTTCCCCGCTGTTTTCCCCCACCTGGATCATCTGGATGGATATATGCGGCAAAATATTGGCGGTTTCAAGCGATGCTGCCAGGCTCCCCCCTTTTTCCACGTTAAGCGCCGCATTTTCGATGGCGTCTCCAATCAACCGGTTGCCCACGATGTTTTTCACGATACCCAGGGCTGCCATCAGCGAAACCCCGTTTTCCAGAAGCGAGCCAAGGGTTCGGGAAAAACGTGCAACCGCCAGCTTGGTTTTCAAACTGCCCAGCATCGGGAGTTGCAAGGCAAGCCTGTCAAATGCGTATTCCCCTTTGTCGGTCTTTTTCACGTGCCGGGCCACCATGAAAACCGCGACAAGGCCGATTAAAATGATCCACCACGCGTTTTTCAGAAAGTCGCTGGTGCTGATAAGGGCCCGGGTCGGCAGGGGCAGGGCCTGGTCCATATCCGTAAAAATCGCGGTAATGCTGGGGACAATGTAGGTCAGCAGAAAAACCAGGATCAGGGTGCCCACAAACAGCATCAGGAGCGGATAAGCCATGGCCGAGCGGACGCTCTGGGAAATTGCCTGCTGGCGCTCCGTGATATCGGCCAGCCGGTTTAACACCAGTTCCAGCGTGCCCGAGGATTCCCCGGAGCCGACCATGTTGACGTAAATATCGGAAAATGTTTCCGGATATTGTCCGAGCGCGGCGGCAAAACTGCTGCCTTCCTCAATGGAATCCTTGATTTGGGCGATGGTGCGTTTCAATACGGCCGAGCGGGTCTGCGGAATCAGGGTATTTAACGCGGAAACCAACGGGAAACCGGCCCCCAGAAGGGTGGCGAGCTGCCGGGTCATCACCGAGAGCTCGCCCTGGCTGACACGGTTGGAAAAAGGGCGGAGCCATTCGGTTATACGGGCGCTTTGCCGCGAGTCGGTCTCATAAACTTCCTTGATGGAAACCGGGTATATCCGGGAGGCCCGGAGCTTCTGGCGTGCGGCCGGGGCGCTGTCAGCATCCACGATGTCCCTGATGGTTTTTCCATTGGCATTTAATGCCGTGTATTCGAATATGGGCATGCGGTTATTCCGGAAATCATCGGTTTGGATGCATCATGTCTTCTGCTCCGGATTTCTTATAACAATAATGACCGGAAAATTCAATTGCCGAAGAAGGATATCACTAGTTCCCGCCGTACGAAAATTATTGAAGCTTTGCTTTTTTGCAGAGCGCGATGAATTTGAAAAGCAACAACAACCAACCTGAAATTCGTTGTCAGGACCGGAATTCCGAGCCCGATCCCGATTTCGATTTGGAAAATGGTCGGAAAGCAATTGCCGGTTGACAAAAAATCGAGGTGGTTTATAAATAATGAGTTTAAACACAACCATGGAAAAAGGGGATGATTCCGATGTTAAAAGTCGCATTCATTGGGTGGCGCGGCATGGTCGGCTCCGTGCTCATGGACCGGATGCGGGCAGAGGGCGATTTCGCCGGGTTTGAACCGCTTTTTGCCTCCACTTCCCAGGTTGGGCAGTCCGGCCCGGATATCGGCATGGAGATTCCGCCACTGGCAGATGCCTTTGATACGGAGCAGCTCGCGCAAAGCGATATCATTGTCACCTGTCAGGGAAGTGACTATACCAAGCAGGTCCACCCGGAGCTCCGGCAAAAGGGATGGAACGGCTACTGGATTGACGCATCCTCGGCCCTGCGCATGGCAGATGACAGCATCATCGTGCTCGATCCGGTCAACCGGGAGGTCATTGACAACGCCCTGGCCGGCGGAGTGAAGAATTTTATCGGCGGCAACTGCACGGTCAGCCTGATGTTAATGGCCGTGGGCGGCTTGTTCAAGCAGGGCCTGGTGGAGTGGATGACTTCCATGACCTACCAGGCGGCATCAGGTGCCGGGGCCAAGAATATGCGGGAACTGGTTTCCCAGATGAAGACCATTGGTGAATCCGGCGAGTCCCTGCTCCGGGATCCGGCATCGGCTGTTCTCGATATCGATCAGTGCGTGCTCGATGCAATGGACAGTCCCGGCTTTCCGGTGGAGCACTGCGGCGGACCGCTTGCGGGCAGCCTGATTCCGTGGATTGACAGTGCCATGGAAAGCGGACAGACCCGCGAGGAATGGAAAGGGTTTGCCGAAACCAACAAGATCCTGCAGACCGATCCGGTCATTCCCATCGACGGCATCTGTGTACGCATCGGCGCCATGCGCAGTCACAGCCAGGCCATTACCATCAAGCTCACCCGGGACGTGCCGGTTGACGAAATTACGGAGATACTCGGCGCGGCCAACGACTGGGTGGAGGTTGTGCCAAACACCAAGGAGGACTCAGTCAGGAGGCTGACGCCTGCCGCGGTAACCGGCCGGCTTACCGTACCTGTGGGCCGGATCCGGAAAATGAATATCGGTCCCGAGTATCTGAGCCTGTTTACCGTGGGCGATCAGTTGCTGTGGGGCGCTGCCGAACCCGTACGCCGGATGTTTCGGATCGCGCTGGCGCACCTGGGATAATCATTCTCAGGAGACCAGGCCGAGGCTGAAAAGCGCCAGGTTGCCGGTAATGTGGATAACCACCGGAACTAAGAGGTTTTTTTCCGTCTCATAGGACAGGGCAAAGACCAGTCCGCCCACTGCCTGCGTGACCGGTATTCCGCGGGTGTGGTGCGCCCAGGCAAATACTGCGGTGCTGCCCAGAAGTGCGACGATCAAACCCCACCGCCGAAGCACGCCAAAGACGAGCCCCCGGAATATCAACTCTTCGGCAAACGGGCTGATAATCCCGCCGACGAGGAAAAAGACAAGGATGCCGCCGGCGGTGGCCGGCAGGTTCATGGAGAGCATTTCCAGGGGATCGAATCCGGCCAGGTACAGGATCGTGCCGCATACCGCGGCAATGCCGCCGAATCCGGCAGACCACAGCATTCCCCGCATCAGCCCGGATTTGATATCCGGCGGCATAATGCCGGGTAGTTGCGCTCCCGGCCCGAAGATCCGGGCTGCGGCAATGATTGCGGCCGCATCGAGCACCCGGGCCGCACCTGCGGCAAGCAGCGGGTCTTGTAAAGCCAACCGGGCCGCGATTTCAATTGCGATCACCGCAAGCGCGCTTACGGCAAACGGTTTCCACGCGTATCTGAGCGTTTCTGTTTCCATCCCAGCCGTCTCATGGCGTTATATGCGTATTGCTGTACGTACCAGTGGGGAATTTCCCGGATACGGTTTTTAATGAAATCCACCGTTTGTTTGCCGCCCAGGCGTCCCAGGCCGGCGTAGGCCATGCAGGCCACATTGGGCGATGGATCCGCTGTCAGGGTTTTGAGCAGATCGCGGTTGTCGGCGGATCTTGAATTCCCCAGGGCCCGGGCCAGCCAGTACCGCACAGGCACGTGCGGACTTTCCGCCAATTCCGCCCCGATATTATAGGTTCCCGGGCTGCGGCCTTCGGCGGATATCGTTTTCAGGGCATCCCGCTGCTTGTGCCAGGAATCCGAGTGCAGCGCCGTTTGGATCTGCGAAGGTTTGTCTGATTGAAAATTTTCCGCATACAGGGGAATCAGCACGACCGCGGCAAGGCCCAGGCAGATCACAGCGGCGCATATCCCGCGCCCGGCAATGGACCGAACGAATACGAGCAGAATACATAGCCCGGCATGTACAAGGATGTACAAACCCAGGGGGAAAGCCGCAATCAGGCCGTAAAGACTGGCCCGCCGGAAAAAACGGTTTGTATCCGCCCGCACGGAAACGGTTTTCAGCGTTTGCCCCGGATCGGACAGGAAATTTTGAAGCCCGGTTTCAAGCAGGACGGTTTCGTCTGCGGCAAATTGCAGCCGGTCATTTCCAGACCGGATGGTTATTCCGGCAGGGGCGTCTTTGGCTATTGGCAGATAATCAAATGCAATCAGCCGCCCGGCGATTTGCCGATACCGGGCAGGGGAGGCGCCCGTTTTGATCAGGCACGGCTTTATCAGTTTATTGGCAAGGGGCTGGATCATGTTGGCCGGATAGAGGGTATAGCTGTAGTAAAATGCATTGACTTGCTTGCCGGCCGGGTTGGAAAGCAGTATATAGTCCCGGATGGAGATGAATACGTCCTGCTGCAGGCAGGGAATCCAGGCAACAGCAGTGATCGCCACGACAATGATGTGTGCGGCCCGGACACGTCCGTCCCCGGTCCGTGCAGGCGGCATCCAGGTCCGTGCAGCTGCGAACACGGCCGGCGGCACCAGGAGAAAGACACTCGTTGCCTGCAGGTTCCACCCCTGCAGATTGCATGCGATCAACAATGCCAGCCAGGATGCAGCAAGCACTGCAGGATAAACCCGGCTGCCGGGCAGAAGTCTTTTCTGCGCCCAGGCCGCAAAAAAGGCTGCCAGGGTCAGGCCGGCGCCGATGGTGACCGTAAAGAACAGGGCACCGCAGAATGCGGGCATAAATTGCAAAAGGCTCGGCATGACAAGCTCGTTTGGCACGACCAGGTACCCGGCGGCCTTCATGCCTGTCAGTTCAGCATGCAGCCGATGGTTTGAAACATAGACCAGTGCCGTGAAAAGGACTTGGCAAAGCCCCAGCCCGAACAGGAGCATGGATGCCGGAAAGACCAGGCGCTTCATGCTACTTGCCGGCCAGGTTGAGTGCCGCATCCAGGGCCAGCAGATAGCCGTAGGCGCCCAGCCCGGAGATCTGCCCGGTGGCCGCGCCCGCGATCATGGACTTGTGCCGGAATTCCTCCCGCTTGTAAATATTGGAGAGATGCACCTCGATAACCGGGATATCCAGCAGCAAAACGGCATCGCGGATGGCCACACTGGTGTGGGTGTAGGCCGCGGGATTGATAATCAGGGCGCTGCAATTGCCTGCAGCCTGCTGGATGGCTTCCACGATTTCACCTTCATGATTGGACTGAAACGTGTTTATGGCTGCGCCCTGTTTTTCCGCCCTTGCCTGCAGGGTGTTGTTGATCTCGGAAAGCGGGGTGCCGCCATAGGTCTCCGGCTCCCGGGTGCCGAGCATGTTGAGATTGGGACCGTGAATGACCAGGATCGGTTTGTTGTCCATTTGCGCCCTCCTTTTAATGTGAGGGGATTTTCATTGTTCCGATATAGGGATTCTGTGTTGCTCGAAATGCCGTTCGAACATCACTTGACCGCTTCTGCAATGGTCGTTTTAAACAAATCAATGGTTTCCCCGTAATCAGCGCTTTTAAATATGGCGGATCCGGCCACAAAGGCGTCCGTACCGGCAGCGGCGATTTCCCCGATGGTCTCCCGGTTGACCCCGCCGTCGAGCTCAATGAGCGTGGGAAGGTTGCGACGCATGATGGTCTGCTTTAAGTGCTGTACCTTGTCCAGGGTATTTCGGATAAAGGACTGGCCGCCAAAGCCGGGATTTACGCTCATGAGCAGGACAAAATCGATTTCGTCCAAAATCCAGTCCAGCGCGGTAAGCGGGGTTGCCGGGTTGAGCACGACCCCGGGCCGGCAGCCGGCACTTTTGATAAGTTCAACGGTGCGGTGCAGATGCACGCACTCCTCGGCATGCACAGAGATGAGATCAGCCCCGGAATCTGCAAAATCCGCGATGAAGTGATCCGGGTTTTCGATCATCAGGTGGACGTCCAGGGGAAGCGAAGTCACCCGTTTGGCCGCTTCCACGACCATGGGGCCGAGGGTGATGTTGGGCACGAAATGCCCGTCCATGACATCCACGTGGATCCAGTCTGCACCGGCGTTTTCCACGGCCCGGATTTCGTCGCCCAGTTTTGAAAAATCCGCTGAAAGAATCGAAGGTGCGATAATCGTGTCCATTTTTTTCTCCGTAGCAGTCTTTATCGTTGTTGCCATCGTTTCCGGTGTTTTAAATTATTACGGTTTCGTAAAGAGGCTTGAAAATGTTATGCCCTTCAAGCAATAAAAATATAAACTTCTGATTTTACTTAATCACTTAATCACTTAAAACTTAACACTGCCTGTAAAAAAGACTTTTTACAGGCTTTTCAATTATAGATTTCCGATTTGACCAGTTCATTGTTGCGGTACAGGAAAACCGCTGCCCGGACGTGCTGCGGAATGACCGCCCAGATCAGCGTATCAGGTTTCATCAGGCCGTCATAAATCATAAGTTGGGTGCCAAAGCAGTTCATCTCCAGGCGGATGTGCTGCTTTAGGAATCCGGGCGCAACGCGGTAGGAAAAAAGGACCCGGTTTTCTTCAGCGTCCCTTTGCCTGGTGCCGGGTTTGCGGTTGACCATCAGCCGGACTTTTTTGCCTTCTTCCACCCGGTATCCGGCAGGCGGTGCCTGGCCGAGGACTGCATTTTCCGGTTTTGCAGGATCGTGCAGGTACTTGATGGTCTCGAGCCGCATTCGATGTTTTTCAATGGCGAGCATGGCCTCATCCAGAAAATCGCCTTTAAGATCCGGCATCTTATAGGATTCGGGCCGCGGCCCGGCACTGACAAGCAGGTGGACGGGGGTGGCGCGCCGGATGGTTTTTCCGGCAGCCGGGCGCTGGGCGATTACCGCATCTTTTGCAACCCTGCGGGAATGCGTTCTGGAGATGTTTCCCGTGTCCAATCCGTTGTCTTCAAGAATGATTTCCGCCCGGTCGGCCTGTTGTCCCTTGAGGTCCGGAAGGGTTACAGTTTTGGCGCCCTTTGAGATAACAACGGACACGTCCCGGTTTTTCTTGATTTCCGCGCCTGCAGCCGGATTTTGATGCATGATATGGTTCCTGGGGATGTCATCGCTGTATTCCAGGTCCTTCACCTTGGTATTTAACCCCAGGTCCGTTAGCATTTCAAGGGCGGCAATGGCGTTTTTGCCTTCAAGCTCGGGCACCACCACCGCATCCCCGCTTTTGATCATAAACGAGAGGGTAAAAAAGGCGCTCAGCCCGGCGATCACGCAGAATATGATCAGTACCACAAGGTATTTCAGCAGGGTTCGTATCATCGCCGCCGCCTGAGCCTTGCAATAAAAAATCCATCCGTGTGATGTCTGTGCGGCAGCAGGCGCAAAAATCCCTGCCGGTCTGCAAGATCGGCGAGTTCAGGCATCACGCTGCCCGCGGGCTCGACTTCGAAATTGTCTGCATCATTACAGAATTCGGATATGACCGCATCGGTTTCCTCGGGTTCCATGCTGCATACCGCGTAAACCAGAATCCCGCCGGGCCCAAGGCCTTGGGCGGCATGGGTCAGCAGCCGGATCTGCTTTTGCTGATACCGGGAGAAATCGCGTTTCCCGGCAGCCCACTTGATGTCGGGATTTCTCCGGATCACGCCAAGCCCGGAGCAGGGCGCGTCAACCAGGACGCGGTCAAACCGGCCGGCATCCGCCCGGTCAAGGGCGCCTTCCAGATCGTGGCAACGGGTTTGCGCAATATGGACCCCGAGCCGCTGCATGGCTGACAGCAGACCTTCGAGCTTCTGGTTATCGTTGTCCATAACAACAATTTTCCCGCGGTTGTCCATGCACTGGGCAATATGCCCGGTTTTTCCGCCAAGTCCGGCGCATGCATCCAGGATGTTTTCGCCCGGTTCCGGTGCCAGCACCCGGGTGGCAAGCTGGGCGGCTTCATCCTGCACCTGGAACCAGCCTTCGTCAAATCCGGGCAGATCGGGAATTGGTCCGTGCAGGCCGGGCAGGGCAATCCCGTGTCCGGCCCACCGGGTGGGCTCTGGATTGTGCCCGGCCTTGGCAAGGGCCTTTATGAGTTCTTCTCGGGTAATTTTCAATGCGTTTGCCCGTATGGTCACCGGCGGGATTTCATTTAAATACCGGCACAATTGCCGGGTTTCCTCGATGCCGTATCGATTTTGCCAGCGGCGGATCAGCCACTGCGGAAACGATTCGCCTACCGCCAGTGCTTGTATCGGATCCTTTTCCGGATCCGGCCAGGTGACTGCATCCGGCCTGCGGGCCGCATTGCGCAGCAGTCCGTTGACAAAACGCACCACCTGCGGCGGGGCGGATTTTTTTGCCATTTCCACCGAGGTGTTGACAGCCGCTGACTGGGGGATTTTCGATAAAAACAGCATTTGAAAAAGGCCGATGCGCAGGATGTTCAATATCTCGGGTTTTATCTGGTTGATCGGCCGGCTGGCAAATGCGGCAATATACCAGTCCAGTCTCGCCCGCCTGCGCAGCACGCCGTATATAATGGCATAGGCCAGGGCCCGGTCCCGGCGGGACATGCCCGCGCCGGGCGATTCAAACCGCGTGTTGAGCAGTTGATCCAGGTTTGCATGCCCCCTGGTCAGATCGTTTAAAACCGACAGTGCCAGCTCCCGGGGGGTATCTGCACTCATGTCAGCACGGTTCCGGCCGATATGGCCGATCCCTTCAGAAATTCGCTGATTTCCAGGCGTTTGCCGGATGCGCCCTGGATTTCCAGAATGGACAGGGCATCCTCGCCGGCAGCCACGCGAAGTTCGTTTTCAAAACCCTGGATTACTGTTCCGGGGGGCGCATCTTTTGTCCGGGGGCGCACCTCGGCCCGGTAAATGTTGAGCCGCTTTTCTCCCCAGTAGGTATATGCCCCGGGCCAGGGAGAAAGGCCCCGGATCAGGCGCTCCAGATAATCGGCAGGCCGTTGCCAGTCCATGCGGCCGTCGGATTTTTTCAGCAGGGGCGCATGCGAGGCAGCGGCATGATTCTGGGAGGTGGGCCGGATCGTTCCGGATGAAAATCCTTCCAGGGTTTCATGCAGCACATCCGCGGACAGCCGGGATAACCGGTCATGAAGGGTGCCTGCCGTGTCATCTGCAAGGATCGGGGTTTTGCGGGCCGCCAGGATTTCCCCCGTATCCAGCCCGGCGTCCATGAGCATGCCGGTCACGCCGGTTTCCGCCTCACCGTTGATGATTGCCCATTGAATGGGGGCCGGTCCCCGGTATTTCGGCAGAAGGGAGGCATGCAGGTTGATTGCGCCCAAGGCCGGCATTTCCAGCAGCCGCTTGGGCAGAATATGGCCGAATGCCACGACCACGAAAAGATCGGGCCGATGCGCCGCAATGGTATCGCGGAATTCCTCGGTTTTTACCGATTCCGGCTGGATCACCGGATAGCCGAGTTCGGCTGCTGCCTGCTTCACCGGAGGCTCGGCAAGTCTACGGCCTCTGCCTTTGGGACGGTCGGGCTGGGTGACAACCAGGCCCACGCTGTGCGGGCTTTCATGCAAAGCTTGCAAGGCAGGTACGGCAAACTCGGGGGTGCCCATGAATATTACGTGAAATTGCGTCATCAGGCTTCTTTTAATGCTTTTTTTCGTTTTCGCTGGTAAATTTGCCGCTTTAGCGCACTGATCCGGTCAATGAACAGGATGCCGTGCAAATGATCGATTTCATGCTGCAGGATCGTGGCCAGCAGTCCGGTTGCTTCATACCGCTGTTTCTTGCCGTGCCGGTCGAGTCCTTCGACCACCACCGTCTCGAAACGGTTTACATCTGATCTGAAATCCGGCACGCTCAGGCATCCCTCGTTTTCCGAAACAATCTTTCCCCGTGCATCAACAATGGCCGGATTGATCAGCACATGAAAATTGCGGCTCTCCGGATCAGAATCCGGGTCAAAAACTATGATGCGCTTTGCGATACCGGCCTGGGTTGCAGCAAGTCCCACGCCCGGGGCCTGATACATAGTATCGGCCATATCCTCGATGAGTTGCTGGATTTCCTCATCAATGTGTTCCACGGGCTCGGCCGGTTCCTTGAGCAGGGGGTCTGGATAGGTTAAAATGGTTAACACGGGCATGGCTCAATGTTCCTGGCTGAAAAATCGGTTAAGGGATTCCTGCGATCCATCAGGCTTTGTTCGACAGAATCCTGTGTGCGTTTTCAATGTCGGTTTTGATTTGACCGGAGAGTTCGTCCGGGCTGTTGAATTTTTTTTCATCCCGGATTCGCTCGACAAAGTCCACCCGGACTTTCTGTGCGTAAAGATCGGTATCAAAATCCAACAGGTGAACTTCCACTGTAAATACATGATCATCAAAGGTCGGGCTGTATCCTATATTGGCAACGCCCTTGAATCTGCCCTGATCGGTTCCCACCATTACTGCGTAAACCCCGGTCTTCGGGCAAAGCTCATCTTCCAGAACAATATTGGCCGTTGGACAACCGAGCACGCGTCCGCCGCGGTTGCGGCCGGTGCCCACCGTGCCGCGGAGCTGATAGTAACGCCCCAAGAGCGGTTTGGCATCAGCCACATTGCCGGCCTCGATGATTTCCCGGATCCGGGTGCTGCTGACCCGGTCGGCGCCCTCGGGCGCGGCCGGCACCCAGTCGGGCACGATGACTTCGAATCCTTGTTTTTCGGCATGCTCCCGCAGAAAGGCCACGTTTCCCTTTCGATTTTTGCCGAAGGTGTAATCCCTGCCGATCACGATGGCTTTCATGCCGAGCTTGTCGATCAGGATCTGCTCGAGAAACTCGTGGGCCGTGACCGCGGCAAAGGACTGATCAAAGGGGATGCATACCAGAAAATCAATTCCCATCTCACCGATGAGTTCGATTTTCTGTTCAAGCACCGTAATCAGAGGCGGCGACCCGTTGGCACCCAGAATCTTGACCGGGTGCGGATCAAATGTAATGGCCACAGCAGTGCCGTTGATCTCTTCGGCCTTTTGGCGCACGCATTCAAGAATGGCCTGGTGACCCAGGTGTACACCGTCAAAGTTGCCGATGGCCACCACGGTGTTTTCAAACGAAGTCTGGATCTGCTCTAAACCATGTATAACTTTCATAGAAACAACATGTCCAATCGCGGAAACTGTATATTGAAAGATTTTCGTCTTGACAACAAAGTATTATGGCTTTATATAAAAAATTTGATTTTTGATCAATGATTGTTTTGGCAGGAGTTGGTCAGGATACAATGTGCCGAAGTGGCGGA